>JBDTMQ010000148.1:0-3164 GCA_039934155.1 Acidobacteriota bacterium
GGAATCTAACGTTAACGCGCCCCGAGCGATGCGGCTAGGAAAACGCGGTCCGAAACTGCCTGGAACGGATTCGCCGCCGCCTCCACCGACTGCGATCGCCGCACCCGACAATTCCGTTTTTACCGCTGTCCTAACGGACGTTGCGACCGAGATCCGAACTTTTAAAGATCACCCGCAACTTTTGAAGGTCGAAAAACAGACAGGAACCGACTGGAGCCGGATCAAAGTATTTTTGAAAGACGGCCGCGTGATCGAACTTGCGGGCGACAAAATAAATTCTTTGGGAACGGCGAGTGCGGCGTCGATCCTGGCTGCGGCCGGGGTTTCGCCGACGGTCACCGGGCGGACGGGACAGCAAAAAAGAAACTGAAAAATGTGTTTTTATGTATAATCGAAGCGGCTATGAAGAAGTACTCGGTAATATGTCCATGCTGTGAAGCAACTCTCACGATCGACGCCGAAACCGGCTCGATCCTCGCACATGAAGAAAAGAAAAAAACTCATGGTTCGTTCGAGGACCTGAAGAGTGAGCTCGGAAAGCAAAAAGAACTAAGGGAACAGCTCTTCGCTCAGGAAATGTCTTCGGTGAAAGACAGGGAACGACTGCTTGAGGAAAAATTTCAGGAAGCCTTAAAAAGGGCGGACCCCCATTCTGACAAGCCCTTCCATAATCCACTCGATCTCGACTAATCTCCGCTGTTTTTATGATCTCTGTCCGACAACAGTCAGTCGCCCGTCCGGCCGGCGAACGAATCATTATTGCTCTTGACGTCGATAACCCAGGATCGGCGCGCCAGATCGTCAATGAGCTGAAAGACCAGGTCGGGGCGTTCAAGATCGGACTTCAATTGTTCAGCTGCACGGGCGGCGCGTTCGTACGCGAATTAGCCGATGCCGGTGTAAAAGTATTTCTCGATCTCAAATTTCACGATATTCCCAACACAGTTTCAAAGGCTTCGGTAGAGGCGGCGAAAATGGGCGCCTGGATGTTCAACGTTCACGCCGCGGGCGGAACTGAAATGATGGAGCGGGCTGTGTCCGAAATGCAGGAATTTTGCACGCGTTCCAATATTGATGTACCCAAAATGATCGCTGTGACCGTCCTAACAAGTACGGATGCAAACTCGTTGAGGGAAGTGGGCATCATAAACGACGTCGACCGACAGGTCTTGCTTTTAGCTAAGTTGGCCAGCGAATGCGGACTAGACGGCGTGGTTGCTTCATCTCATGAGGCGGCAGCCATCAAGCAAGAAATCGGGCAAGATCTTCTGGTGGTGACGCCTGGGATCAGGCCGAAGTTTGGAACGAATGACGATCAGAAGCGTGTAAATACGCCGACGGGTGCGCTTTTGAATGGTTCGGATCTTATAGTGATTGGCAGACCAGTGACTGAAGCGGCTGAACGCTCGATTACAGTAAAGGAAATTTGCAGAGAGATCGAAGCAATTCTCAGATGAATAGAAAAGCTGAATACATTGATCGGGCCCCGATCGTCGAGTTTCGGGATCGCGTGTTTTTGATCGCGATGCTCGGCTCTATTTTATTTTTTTGTGTGGGGATCATCGTGAATGCACAAAAAGAGCCTTTGCCGGCGGGCTTTCGCATTGGAGAAAAGCTGACCTATTCCGTATCTCTCGAACGGCGGCAAAACGTTGCTTATGCTGAACTTTTTACGGCTTCGCGAGGTAAGTTGGGTGAAAAGGACGCGGTCGAGGTACGGGCAAAATTCAAAACGTTGGATTTTGTGAGTGCAGCATTTTTCCTTGTTGACGAAACAAGAACGACTTTTGCAGCTCCGGAATCAGGGCTTCCAATATATTCTACCCGAACGGAAAACATTGGACCTCTTCCGACCGAGACCGCCACGAACTTTGCTTCGATACCGTCTCAAAATCTCGACCTTCTAACTCTTATATATAAAGTGCGTTACTCGGCGGGAGCCGGATCGCTGATACTGCAGGACGGTGAAAAGGTTTATACCGTCACCTTTCAAACGGCCGGTACCGAACGCGTGCGGACCGATGCCGGTGAATTCGAGACCAACATCGTCAGTCTGCAAAGCGACTTTCTGACCGATCACGGCATGAAAGAGATGCGGCTTAATATTTCGAACGACGACGCGAGACTTCCGGTGTTGGTCCGATTTCGCACCGGGAAAGGCGAATTCCGGGCAAAACTTGCGAGCGTACAGGTGATCGAACCTGAAACGATGCCTCAGCCGACTCCGTCGCCCACTCTGCAAGTTCGTGTCGCACCGTCACCCAGACCCGCCGCCACGCCCGAACCGTACGTCGAAAACGTACCGCTGGCTGCTGAGCTTGCTTTCGCTCTCGGCGAAAAACTGACTTACAGTATAAAGGCCGGCGGTCAGCCTATCGGGACCATTGCAATTCAAGCAAAGGAACGAAAGCAGTTCAAGGGTTTAGACAGTCTTCTATTACAGGCGACGGTGACCGAGGCCGGAGCTGGCGGCCAATTCTTTGGCGCGGGCGACGTGATGCGAACACAGGTCGATCCCGAGACACTTATACCACAGGATCTTGATATCAAATTCTCCGGAATGCTGGCTTCACTAAATCGAAGTGTTAGATTCGACAAAATGGGAAGTGCCATAACGCCGGCCGGCAGCCGGACGATCGATGCTCCAGTCGGGACACAAAACCTTTTGTCGCTTCTTTATTCCGTCAGGTCGTTCAACCTTCGGCAGAGCCCTGATTCGACCAACCCTGTAAATGATACGCGTGTTGCAGTGTTCTGGGACAGCCAGCCGTATATCTTCACTTTGAGGCCTTCGAAAGCCGAAATACTCACTGTTAACGGCGAAAAAGTATCGTCTCAAATGATCTCGATATCGACCGGTAACCAACAGCTCGACCGTTTGAATTTGCGGATCTGGCTGAGCAACGATGGCCGTCGACTGCCTTTAAAGATGACCATGGGGCCGTACGAGGCTGACCTCATTTCAGATAAATAATTAACGGATCAACTGAGTAAGATCTCGATTCACCCGGAAACGGGTAGGCTTGAATTGGAATATTTTCGACCAGCAGCTAAATGAAATTGAAATTTACTTTCAATTAGATTATAGTATTTTCAGACGCCCTAATGCGTGAGGCGCGTCGACCCTTAAATGAAAACAGAAGTGGTTGAAAAAACAGCCGGAT
>JBDTMQ010000149.1:0-3100 GCA_039934155.1 Acidobacteriota bacterium
TAAAATTTCACCGATCGAATCAAACTCGGCGTTCAGCTGTTCCAGTTCGCCGCCTATGTCATGTCTTGGGTTTAAAGCGGTCAACTCCCGCATCGCTTGAGCAGATCGCTGAAGCGACGCGAATATCGTTTCGTTTGAACCACCGCTTCCTTCGCTTAAGCGATCCAGCATATCCTCCACACGGTGCGCGAGCTGAGATGCCTTCTTAAGGCCAACAATTCCGGCAGCTCCTTTTAACGTATGCGCGTTACGGCGTATTTCCCAAAGCGCCTCACGGTTATCCGGGTGAGCTGCGAGTTCATCGAGGGAATTCTCTATGGCGCGAAGCAGATCTTCAGCCTCCGAAGCAAAAATCTCGATCATTTCGGCATCGATCTCGAATTCATCTTCGACTGGAACGGTAACTGAGATTTGCGCATTTACAGTAGGGGTCAGATCCTTAAAAGTCTTTTCTACGAGATCCAACAACTCGTCGGAATCGTCTATACCACATGAAGGATCGAATGGAGACAAGGCGGCCTCTATGTCGGCAATCAAATCCAGGTATTTGACCACCTCTTGGGACGATAGCTGCTCATCGCGACTGGGATTGTCCACTTCCGCCTCGAGCCTTTGGATCAACATTGCCACGGCGGGCGAAGTTATCTCATTCGATACAGATCGCCGAAGATCTCGAATCTCGGCGACAAATGGAGCAAGCTCGGCGAACACAACTTCGTCCTGCTGCGCAGCCAGCAAAATACGCCGCATCCGGATGAGCAGGTCCTCAATTTCGGCACGAACGGATGCGTTTTTGACGTACATTCAGGATAAGGAGCTTAGTTGATAAAAAGGCCGGGTTCGGTTGGGGTTTTTGCGGAAATTCCGGCGGGTGGAAGTTTAAAGGGTGAGACGGAATCGCAAAGCTCGGCTGACAAACGAACGAGTAGACCGACAGACTCGGAAGCATGTTTCGCACCCAATCGGACGATTTCGGTTACTTCCGAGATCCCATTCATCGCCTGAAAAATGTCGTTCGAATTGCGAGCCTGCTGGGTGGCCGAATCGGCCACCCAGCGAAGCGAATTGGCAAGCTGGTCCGAAACGTTCTCGATCTCTAGTAAATATTGTCCGGCCTTGTTTGCGAGCGTCGAGCCAACGATCACTTCATGGATGGTCTCATCCATTGAAACGACCACTTCATTTGTTTCGATATTGATCGCCTGTGTCAATCCGGCGATCTGCCGTGTCAATCGATTCGAGCGTTCAGCCAAACGTTCTACTTCTTCAGCTACAACTGAAAAGCCGGCGGTCATCGTATCGTTTGATGCCGATTGGAGAGACGCGTTTAACGCCAGAAGTCCTGTCTTATCCGAAAGATCTTCGATCAAAGTAACGATCTGTCCTATCTCCTGCGCTCGCTCGCCCAGTCGTTTTACTCGCTTTGCAGTTTCCTGTACCTGTTTCCTTACAGAGTTCATGGCGGCAATATTGTCAGTCGCAGCTTTAGCACCAAGTTTAGAATTTTGAAGACAGCTGGCCGCAACTCCCGCTGACCGCTCCGCGTCGTTGGCCACGGTCTGAATTCCTGCTGCTGTACCTGCCAGCGCCGAGGTGGTCCGCGTGATCTGTGACGCTTGTGCAACACTTCCGCGCGCCAGTTGTTCTGTCGTTTCGTTCATGGTCCCTGTCGATGACCCCACTTGATAAACGACGTCCTTTATTTGTCGGATCAAAGACCGGAGATTCTCGGTCATTGAGTTAATGGCGAGAGCTATTGCTCTCGTTGAATGGTTCGTATCCTTCGCTTTTATTGTCAGGTCGCCAGCAGCGATCTCAGAAACGTCCTTCAAGAGACTGTTGACTGAGACCTGTAAAACATCACGGCCTTGTTGCGTCTGATGCCGCGGAACAAGTCGTTCAACAAGATCCCGCACTGAACGGCCCAAGGCATCCGAATCGGATAACGGTGTAACATGCTCGGGCATTCCGTCATTAGCGATCTGGTCCACAATTGCCGAATAACGGGCCAGATAATCCGACACCTCTTTTAAATACCCCAGGTCAGGATCGTCTGAAAATATCCTCCCCTGTGAAAGTTGATGGGCAATGTCGGCTGCTTTATGGCTTTCACGTTCGAATTTTATGCAGGAATAGTTTGTAGCGGCCAGGGAAACCAGAGCCAGTAAACTTCCGATAAGGATCGTGGCAATTCCGGCTTCCAGGTTCTTTGTGGTACCGGCCGTCCAGAGAAGAATCAATGTGCCGCCTAAAACCAGCAGTACGGCAGCGAATGCCGATCCGACCCTGGCGATCATGTTCCACAAAGTTTTGGGCATTGTTTTCCGCTTTAACTCAAGCCGGTCGGGGCAAGGGTACTTATTTCAGGACTTTCGGCTGCATGATCTATAAGATCAAATGTCTTCTTGTCTCTATTTACCGATTCGCCGTCAAACTCGCGCTTTCCGCGCGAAACAGAAAGTTCATCGATAATGTGGATCAATCCAACCAATGCCGTTTCCATCTCGGATAGCGAAGGCCCGCCAGCGAATGAATTTTCCAGGACGCTGCCGACCCTGGAGGCGATATCATTGGGCCCGTTAACCAACCGGCCGAACGCAGTCCTAAGGACTTCAAGGGAGCCGGTAAGGTTTTCGATCTGGTTACGGCCCTCTCCCGCAAAGGTCGCGTTCCGGGCAATATCGAAACAACGCTTGCCGGCGGACTTTAACACATTCTCCAATAACGTCGAATCTTTTAACCACAACTCGTTTAACGCAGAAAGCTCAGCGGCTACCGTTTTGGCCCGTTCGGAGATCGTCGTAAGTTCGTCGGAAATAACCTCGCCGCCTTTTTTTTGCAGCCCGTGAGGGTTAATTGATGCATTCAGCGCTATGAGTTCGCACCGCCTCGAAAGATCAACAAGCGTATTTGATGTGCGTTTAACGGCTGAGAATTGCGATTTGAGCGCCAACACGCCGCGAATACTTTCAACAATAATGTGCCTTATATTTTCGATCGCCACGGCTTGTGACTCAGCAAGTTTTGCATTGGGCTCTATTGCAGAAGCCAAACCTTCGACGGTTTGAAGCACTCGGGAGATCTGGTCATGCAAAGTGAC
>JBDTMQ010000150.1:0-3052 GCA_039934155.1 Acidobacteriota bacterium
GCGACCGCGTGCCGGAGCGGGCGTTCGCTTCCAGGCCTTGAAAGCGTTGTAAGCCGCCTCGACCGCATCGCGCGCCTCCTCGCGGCTGGCGAGTTCCGCGTGGCCGATGACGTCATCGAGGTCAGCAGGGTTGATATTCGGAGCGGTTCGGCCCGATGCGGATTCGAGCCATTTGCCGTCGATAAAACTACGGTAAATAGTCATAAAAATGAGGTCGGAACGTATTTAAATGCGGACTAAATATACGCAATGCGCACCCAAAACGCAATTGAGTCCCGGGTGTGCGCGTGTCGATAAGACCGGTGTTTACGGCTTTTTCGCGCCTGGCTTATCGGCGGGCGGATCGACCTTAGGTGCGGTCAGTTTCCAATCGCTGCCTTCCTTTTCAAAATCCATTGTTTTCCACTCTCCGTTCTCATCCTTGTATTCGAGAACGGCGCGGTTGCCCGTGATCTTTTCGTTACGCACCTCGGGCGAATTCGCCTGCGGTCGTTCGGTCATTTCCTTTATCTCGTCATCGAGCGATTTGTTTTCGGCTTTGCCGATGTCCTCAAAAAATTCGAGGATGTCCTTGGACAAAACCTTTTTCAGCCCCTGGATATCTTTGTTTTTTCGGTAATGATACGCGGCCTTATATGCCTCGGTCGGCGTCGCCATCGAAAGGCTGCCGCCCGTGTCATCGGCGGCCGTATTACCGGCAGTTGGCTGACTGTTAGCGGGTTGGGCGTTTACACCGGTGTTACGGTTATCGGGTGTATAGGTATTTACATTCGAATTATTTACCGGCGTGCCACAACCGGCCAGCGTTACAGCCGCAAAAAGAGCCCCCGTCAGAATATGTATTTTTTTCAAAGTTCCTCCACCAAGAGTTTATTTGGTCCGGCCAGTCAAAACATTCCGTTTAGAATACTTAACGCAATATACTCGACGCTTCCGGGCGGGTCAAAAGCACGCCTTCGGATTTTGAAATTAAGCATCGGCGATGTGAAAAACCGCCCGCTCGGTCGTATATTTAATGTCGATGAATAATTTTTCGAATCTTCGACAGTTGCTCGAAGCTCGCCGCAAGCAGCTTCCGGAGAAGATCTTTCTGTTTTCTGAAACCGACAGACGCAGCTGGACTTACGAAGAGTTTGACCGCGATGTGAACCGAACGGCAAATCTGCTTGCTGCAAAGCACATTAAGAAAGGCGATGTCGTTAGTCTTTTGCTGCCCAACTCAGCGGAATACGTGATCGCATATTTTGCGTGTTTTAAGATCGGAGCGATCGCGGGACCGGTCAATTCATTGCTCAAATCAGAAGAGATAGAGTTCGTAACTCAAAATTCAGAATCGAGGCTCGTTCTGTCTGGATCGCGATTTGAAGAAACCCTTGCGGCGATCGACATACCTGAAACCGTCGTTTTCGACTCGGTAAAGCAGGCGGCCGGCGATCATCCGGATACGTTGCCGGAAACTGAGATCGGTCCGGATGATGACGCGATCATCATTTACACGTCGGGCACCACCGGTAAACCGAAAGGCTGCCTCTTGTCGCATAACAACCTGATCGCCAATGCCCGACAGATCGCCGACTGGATGCAGTTCGACGAAGACGACCGGCTGCTTACCATCATGCCGCTTTTTCACATGAACGCGGTCTCGGTAACAACGATGACAGCCCTTTATGCCGGTGCGTCGACGGTGGTCAGTCCAAAATTTTCGGCGTCGCGATTCTGGGACATTATCGACGAATACGGAATCACGTCGTTCGGTTCGGTCGCCACAATGCTATCGATGCTGCTTGCCGGCAGTCAGCAGTCAGCGGTGAGCAGCGAACAGATCGACGAATCACCTTTCGCTGTCCACCTCTCACCGACAACTTCTCTTCGATTCGCGATGTGCGGATCGGCGCCGGTACCGGCCGAAGTGTTGCGCAAGTTTGAGGAAACATTCGGGTGTCTTGTTATCGAGGGGTACGGGCTGAGCGAGTCAACGTGCCGTTCGACATTTAATCCGCCCGATAAAACACGACGGCCCGGCTCATGCGGCAAACCGATCGGAAACGAAATGAGAGTCGTCGACGATTCAGGCAATCTTGTTCCGAACGGCGAATTGGGCGAGATCGTGCTCAGGGGTGAGAATATATTCAAAGGATATTTCAAGAATGACGATGCCACTGAAACGGCCTTTGAGGGCGGATGGTTTCACACCGGCGATATCGGATACCGCGACGCCGACGGTTTTTTCTACATCGCCGATCGAAAGTCGGACATGATAATCCGCGGCGGCGAAAACATCTATCCGCGCGAGATCGACGACCTTCTTTTCAGTCATCCATCGGTCGCATCGGCCGCCGCAATCGGTGTTCCCGATGAATTATACGGCGAAGAGGTTGCGGCGTTCGTCGTAATGAAAAACGGTATACAGGTAACCGAGAGCGAGATCATCGAGTATTGCAGGTCGCATCTCGCAGACTTTAAGTGTCCGAAAAAGGTCCTTTTCATCGACGAGATCCCTAAAGGGCCGACCGGAAAGCTATTGAAACGCGAACTGGCAAAGATGTATGGCAAAATGCGTTCGGCAGGGTAAACCGGGCCTGTTTTAGACCCCATGCCCGCCGATCGCGGGCCAACCGGTTTTGTTGTAAACTTATCGTTTTTATGTCACACGGGAAACTTGGCATTGCGGTGGTCGGTCTTGGCGGTGCTGTCGGCACGACGATGGTCGCCGGCGTCGAATTGCTGAAACAAAAATTGATCGGATATGAGGGCCTGCCTTTAGCTAAAATCGCGGCGGACGGTTTAGCGGCATACGAGGACATTGTTTTTGCCGGTTGGGACCTTTTCGGCGAACATCTTGCCGCGGCGGCCGAAGAACACGATGTCCTGACGCACAAGCAATTCATTGCAGTCGAGGACATTCTGCGGCAGATCAAGCCGTGGCCGGCGGTCGGCGATCCGGCATTTCTTTCGAATGTCGAGGGATCAAATCAGGTCGCGAAAAGTTCTCACCGGCAGTCTATCGAAAAGATCAGGGCAGACATTCGTGATCTGAAGCCGCGCTGTGATT
>JBDTMQ010000151.1:0-6131 GCA_039934155.1 Acidobacteriota bacterium
CGCGATACCGAAGGGTATGCAAGGGCACTCGAACATTTCGATAGCCGTTTGCCCGAGATCATCGACGCAATGCGGCCCGACGACCTTCTTATCCTGACAGCAGATCACGGCAACGATCCGACAAAAGAGGGAAGCGATCATACCCGGGAATATGTTCCGTTGATAGTTTATGGCGAAAATGCGAAACCCGGCGTCGATCTCGGAACTCGCGGATCGCTGGCCGATATTGGTCAGACAATTGCTGAAAATTTTGGCTTGATGCTAGAAGCGGGTGAGGGCTTTGGCGACGCTATCCGCGATCCGCTTGCTTAGGGCCGGCAACTTGATTTAGACTCCATCCGTTCAGATACTCAAACAGATCCAGGAAACCGAATATGAAGCGCACCTTTATCCTCTTATTGGTAGGTATACTTTTATCGATGAGCATTCGCGGCGACCTGCTGGCACAGCGCACGCCTGACGTTCTCGATAATTATAACGAGCCGCCCTCGCGGCTTCGCGGAATGATCGAAAGATTCTATGAGGACCGCGGAATTCTGAATCGTTTTTATTCGGCGCAGACCTCGCCAAGACGCTTCGCTCGTTTTCGACAACTTTTTCAAGACGAACTGAAAGATCTTACCGGTCAGAAATTTGAAACGCTCAATCACGATGAGCAGGTCGACTATATCCTGTTCAGGAATTATCTGGATCACGAGTTAAAGGAATTAGCCCGAATTGAGAATCAGTTGACCGAGATGGCGCCGATCGTGCCGTTTGCCGACGTCATCAATAATTTTGAGGATGAGAGGCGAACGCTCAAAGATCTCGACCCGGCAAAAGCAGCGTCGTCATTAAACGACCTTGCCAAAAGAATAACGGCGGCTCAAAAAAATTTTGACGGCGCCGGTGCGCAAAAGCCAAAACGCACGGTTGCCAATCGCGCAGTGCGAACGATCGACAGCCTTCGCCGGACCTTAAGAAACTGGTACGCGTTCTATAACGCATACGATCCGATGTTCACATGGTGGTGTGAATCGCCGTACAAATCGGCCGACGATGCGCTGGTGAAATATTCCACGTTCGTTTCTGAAAAACTCGTCGGAATAAAGCCGGACGATAAGGTGACGATCATCGGCGATCCGATCGGCCACGACGCTCTAGTCGAGGAATTGAAATACGAGATGATCCCGTATTCACCCGAAGAGCTGGTCGGGATCGCAAACAAAGAGTTCGCTTGGTGCGAAGCCGAAATGAAGAAGGCGTCGCGGGAAATGGGCTACGGCGATGACTGGAAAAAAGCGCTTGAGGCCGTAAAGCAAAAATATGTCGAACCGGGCAAACAGCCTGCTATGATCCGCGATCTTGCCTATCAGGCGATCGATTTTGTCGAAAAGAATGATCTTGTTACAGTGCCGAAGATAGCCCGCGACGGCTGGCGAATGGAAATGATGACGCCTGAACGCCAGCTTGTGGCGCCTTTCTTTCTCGGCGGCGAGACGATACTTGTCGCATATCCGACCGACGGGATGACCCATGAGCAGAAGATGATGTCGATGCGGGGCAATAATCCGCATTTTGCCCACGCGACCGCCTTTCACGAACTCATTCCCGGACATCACCTTCAGGGCTATATGAGCCAGCGATATCGGACATACCGCGGCGATTTCCGCACGCCGTTTTCTGTCGAGGGCTGGGCGCTTTACTGGGAATTCCTTCTCTGGGACATGGGTTTCGATAAGTCGCCGGAAGATCGGATCGGCGCTTTGTTTTGGCGCATGCACCGATGCGCCCGGATCATCTTTAGTCTCAATTTTCATCTCGAAAAAATGACGCCGCAGGAATGCGTCGATTTTCTTGTCGACCGCGTCGGCCATGAGCGCGACAATGCGTCGGCCGAGGTCCGCCGTTCTTTCGGCGGCGATTATGGGCCGCTCTACCAGATCGCCTACATGATGGGCGGGCTGCAATTCTACAGCCTGCACCGCGAGCTGGTCGGCTCAAAAAAGATGACAAACCGCGCTTTTCACGACGCGATCCTGAAAGAAGGGCCGATTCCCGTCGAAATGGTGCGGGCGATCCTGACAAAGCAAAAATTGTCGGCTGATCAAACAACGAAATGGAAATTTTATGACCTTGGCGAAAAGGTTCCGTAAAAGCGCGATGGAAACGGAGACTGGATAACTCAATGCCGAAACGAAACCTACTATATGTTCCGTTAGTGCTGCTGTTCTTATTTTCGGGCTGGGCATTGGTAGCGCATTACGCAAATATTCCGGCCGTATTCGCGCGGGCCACTCGGGCAGCTAAACTTCCTTTTGGGCTTTCGAACGGGCGGATATTTGCCGTGTCCCCCGATGCTCAGGTAGTCGGCGTCCGCGTAGGCGACCGCCTTGTCGCGATCAATGGGCGTTCTCTCAGCGAAGATGACGCTGTGTATAACGAGGAGTTGGATGCTCTTCGTGCGGGCCAGCCGATCACGCTTTCGCTGTCGCGAGCGGCCGGCGAAGGCCGCGAGATCATAGATGCCGTGGTCGTCCCGGTCGAGGTCAGGAAAGATATTTCATATTACCTCGGCCTCACGGTAAACTTTTTGTTCTCATACGTCCTGCCGACGATATGTATCCTCTTGGGCTTTTGGGTATTGTTCGTCCGGCCTTTTGACCCGCTTGCCTGGATCCTGTTGTTTGTTTTGCTCGGACTCAGTTCACTGAGCTTCGAAATGTACTGGCAAAGAGACACGATCACCGGCGCATTCCAGATGATATTTTTCTCATGCTGGGCACTGGCAATGCTGCTCTTTGGGATATATTTTCCCGAACGATGGTCGCTTGACGAGAAACTCCCGTGGCTGAAATGGTTCCTGATAATTCCGTTAGCCTTCCAGATACTGCTCACGTTTCTTAGCCTTCTTCGTGTCGCAACTGGTTTCAATGCTTTCGACTATATCGGGCCTGTTGCAAATTTCTACGGCCGTATCGGATGGGCCGTGAACATGCTGTCGATCGGACTTTTCTTCGCGGCGCTCGGCCACAAATCGGGAACCACGACCAGTCCCGATGCGCGGCGCCGTCTTCGAGTAATGCTGTACGGGACTTCCCTGGCGGTCACACCGTCGTTCCTGATCGTCCTTTATCGTATTTTTACCGGGGCCCAGGGAAGTATTTATGATGTAGTTCCGTTCTGGATAGGATTGATCGCCCTGCTGTTGATGCTGTTGTTCCCATTGACGATGGCATATGTCATCGTCGTCTACCGGGCGATGGATGTAAGCGTAGTTATCCGCCAGGGCCTTCAATACGCATTGGCAAAAGGCGGCATCAGGGTGATCCAGTTCATACTACTGTTATTTATTGGATTGGGCGTCCGATGGTCGATCAACAATTATGGCTCCGGACTAGCGGCTCAGGTCGTATTCATTGTGGGCGGGGTCGCGCTTGTGCCTCTCGTGGATATTATCGCAAAGCCGCTTAGGCTATGGATCGATAGGCGGTTTTTTCGCGAGGCTTATGACGCTGAAAAGGTGCTGGCCGAATTAAGCGACGATGTACGGACGATCGTTGAGACACAGCCGCTTCTCGAAACGGTAACCGGTCGGATCAGCGAGGCGCTTCACGTGCCGCAAGTCGCACTGATGCTTCGAAATGGTTCAAATTTCGTTCCCGCCTACTCGCTTGGTTTCGATACCGAACCAGTTGTTGCGATCGCTGACGACTCCAAAGCCGTAGCAAAACTCCGCCGCAATCAGCATATCGTCTTGTACGACGATATGACCGAAGTGACGTCTTTCCCGACCGTGTCGTTGAGCGAGCGGGAACAGCTGCAAGAGCTGAACTCACAGGTTCTGCTGCCGGTCAGCGTCAAGGACGAATTATCCGGAATTATCAGCCTCAGCCCAAAACTATCAGAGACGCCGTACACAGCCAGCGACATTCGACTGCTTCGCTCAGTAGCGACGCAGACAGGTCTAGCCCTTGAGAATTCGAGGCTGACCGAGGCGATCGCGAAAGAGGCCGCGCAAAAAGAGCTGATGAATGCCGAGATCGACATCGCCCGCGAGGTGCAGGAGCGGTTGTTTCCCCAGGAGCTGCCGCCGGTCGCGGGTTTGGATTATTACGGGGCGTGTCGGCCGGCACTCCGCGTCGGAGGCGATTATTACGATTTCATCGAGCTGCCCGACGGCAAATTCGGGATCGCGATCGGCGACGTTTCGGGCAAAGGGATCGGGGCATCGCTTATGATGGCCAGTCTTCAGGCGTCGCTGCGGGGACAGGCGATACATGCCGGCGATGACATTGCTGCCTTGATGACCCACGTCAACACCCTGGTTTACGAAGCATCGACGACGAACCGTTATGCAACTTTCTTTTACGGGCAATTCGATCCAAATAACAAAACTTTCAGTTATGTGAATGCGGGGCATAATCCGCCATTCCTGCTTCGGGAAAATGGTTCGGACATCGAGGTGATCAAACTGGACGTGGGCGGAGCCGTTGTGGGCATGCTTCCGTCAATGCTGGTCCGGTACGAACAAGGGCAGATCCAGCTAAATTCAGGCGATCTCCTGGTGGGTTTTACTGATGGGATTTCAGAAGCAATGAACCCGGACGAGGAAGAATGGGGTGAAGACAATCTGCTGGAAGCCTTAAAGGGGATCAGCGGAAGGCCGAAGGAAATTCTTGAAGAGATCGTCCGTCAAGCCGATGCTTTTGCCAGTGGCGCGGAACAACACGATGATATGACGATGATCGTCGTTCGAGTGACGGAATGAACGCAAACTAATTCGCCAGCAGCCAGCGTTCCGCCTCGTCGATCCCGTCGAAGATCTGCATCATAACAAGTCGATTTCGCGCTAATTTTTTGCCGAGTTCGTTAATATCGCGATGTTCGAATCTGTCAATAAACGCGATCTTGCGGTTGGGCAGCAGATCACCGACCAGCGTTGCCATTTCAAGCATCTCGGCCGGGCCGACACCCTCAACAAAATCCTTTTCGATCAGTATCTTGTCCTTCTTTAGATCGAAGCAATGCCCTGCGATCTCGTTCCAATATGCGGCGGCAATGTTCGCTGTCAGTTTTTCGCCGCCGACAAGAGCGTATAGATACTCACCACGATCTTCGACACTGAGCTTATACGATCGTTCGTTGGTCATATCGCAACTCTTATGGGATGTAACCTGACCCGGATCCAGCGATCTTTCGTATCGGGCACTAGCGTATAAAAGCAGACGGAACCGGAATGTCGCCGTCCTGGCCAAACGCTTGCTCGCTGATCGAACCAGTAACGAGATTATAGATATACCATTTGCCTTGCGCGGGTCGAAAAATTGCCAATTCTGCGTGGCCATCACCATCGAAATCCGCTGGTGTAGGGATGTCGCCGGCGATACCCCAGCTCACCGGATAAATATATCCGCCGCTCGACTTAATGATCCACCACTGTCCCGTCGCGGGTCGATAGACGGCCAGATCGTATTTGCCGTCACCGTCATAGTCGGCAGGCACCGGTTTATCGCCGGCCGTTCCCCATATTGCGGGGGTCGAGCCCAACTCGGTGCGAATGTCCCACACCCCGTTGGTTTCATCGTAAAGGGCGAGATCTGACCTTTCGTCACCGGCAAAATCGCCGATGATCGGCTTTTCTGTGGCGAAAATCCCGGGCAATGCTTCCGGCGGCGGCTGATCGATCACTCGCAAGAATGACCCGTTCCTCCAAAATACGGCTTGCGTCGCTCGGCCGGTACCGGCAAAATCTCCCGGCACAGGAATGTCGGACACGCCGCCGAAATTGGTCACGTTAAAACTGTTGTCGGACGAATAGATCGAATACCAGGTCGTGTTTGATGTACGGTAAACCGCAATGTCAGTTCGCCCGTCGCCGTCAAAATCCGTGGGGACGAGTCTATCGCCCGGTATGCCGAATTGCCGCGCGTCAAAGCCGCCCATAGAGTACAGTACGTACCATGTATTATTTGACGGACGAAATACGGAAATGTCTGCCTTCCCATCGCCGTCAAAATCAAAGGGAGTTCGCACAGCTTGCCCTCCGTCAGACCTGACAAAACATAAAAAGATCAAGGCGATGACCGAGACCGACGTGAGCACGGATCTATTATTGGAAAGACGGGATTTCATATTGTAGAAATAAGGTA
>JBDTMQ010000152.1:0-4088 GCA_039934155.1 Acidobacteriota bacterium
TTGATTAAGAACGTGTTTCTCGCCGCTGACCAGACCGACACCGGACCAGCTTCGGTCCTGGCAAAGGACGGCCGGATAGTTCGAGCTGCCGAGATCGATGATCTTACCGCCGACGAGATCATTGACGGCGGTGGCGGGACTATTTTTCCGGGCTTTATCGACATACATATTCACGGCGCCGTCGGTGTCGACGTTAACGAGGCGGACGCGGAAGGGCTGATCGCGATCGGTGAGTTTTTAGCAAAAAATGGTGTTACGGCATGGCTTCCGACCTTCGTTCCGGATTCGGATGAGAACTATCGACGGAGGATCGATGTGATCGAATCGGTCATCAACACACAGCACGACAGGCCGATGGCCCAGATCGTCGGCGTCCATTACGAAGGCGTTTACGCCAACGAGAAGATGTGCGGTGCGCTGCGGCCCGAGTTTTTTAAAACGTTTACCGGCGGGGAAGTCGACAGGTTGCCAAGGCTTAGAGCCGGTGCCCACATGACGACCTACGCGCCCGAGATCGAGGGTGGTATCGAACTTACACGCGAACTCGTCTCGGAGGGCTGGATCGCGTCGATAGGTCATACGCGCGCGCCGATCGAAGTTCTTGATTTAGCATTCGCGGCGGGCGCGTCGCATTTGACGCATTTCTTTAACGCCATGACCGGTTTGCATCATAGGGATGTAGGCGTCGTCGGTTGGGCCTTTTCCAACGACGACGTCTCGATCGATATCATCGCTGATGGCCGGCATGTCGAACCATCGGTGTTAAAATTTGCATGCCGCTCGAAAACGCCGGCGAACGTTACGCTGATCAGCGATTCGGTCGCACCGACCGGTCTCGGCAACGGAGAATATAAGCTGTGGGGCGAGACGATCACGGTCGAGAACAGCATTACCAGAAACGAACGCGGCAGTATTGCAGGTTCTGTAATTACGATGGCGGACGCGACGCGCCAAATGCTGAAACTCGATTTTTCTATGGCCGACGTCGCACAAATGGCATCTCATAATCCGGCGAAGCTGCTCGCCCAGCATAACGAACGTGGTTCGATCGACGTCGGCAAGCGTGCTGATCTTGTAGTGCTGGATGCGGATAGATGCGTTTCGCTGGTCATCATCGGCGGACGTGTCGCCTATCGAGTTTGAATACGATCCGTCGCGACAGGTCTAATGTTACGGTGGGCCAATATCTGTAAAGATTTGTAAAACGTCATCCGGAGCCCATCGATCTAAAGTAGAATTCAGAGGACGATGTATAAAGTGCTGATCATTGACGACGACGAAGAGCTGAGCGAGCTTGTCTCAGAGTATCTGTCGGTCGAAGGTTTTGAGACCGAAGCTGTTCATGACGGCGCAAAGGGTCTAGAAAGCGCACTTGAGGGCGATCACGATCTGGCGATCCTCGACGTGATGCTGCCTAAAATGAACGGCTTTGAAGTATTGCGGAATTTACGGAAGTCATCTTCCCTGCCCGTCCTGATGCTGACGGCACGCGGCGATGATATGGAACGAATTGTCGGTCTGGAAAGCGGCGCCGATGATTATCTGCCCAAACCATTCAACCCGCGTGAGCTCGTGGCGCGGCTTAGGGCGATCCTTCGCCGAGTGTCGGTCGAATCGGTCGATGACACCCCTGTCGAGCGTGTTCAGGTCGACGATCTTGAGCTTTCGGCGCCATCGAGGTCGGCCTGGCTTGACAGCCGCGAGCTACCGCTGACGTCGGTCGAATTCGACCTTTTATCTGCACTGGTGCGAGAGGCGGGCAAGGTGATCAAGAAAGAGGATCTGAGCGAGACCGTGCTCGAGCGAAAGCTTTCGCCATTCGACCGCAGTCTCGACATGCACATCAGCAACCTTCGTAAAAAGCTCGGCCCACGGGGCGACGGCAGCGAGCGGATAAAAACGATCAGATCGGTCGGATATATTTACACAGTTCAATGAATCTGTTTTTAAAGATCTTTTTGTGGTTTTTAGCGGCGATCTCGCTGATGGTGGGCGTGATCTTTTTCCTGAGCTGGACGGTCCAGACCGAGCCGGTTGTAAGCCGCTGGCGGATTTCCGTCCGAAATCAGACAAATATCTATTCGGCAACGGCGGACCAGATACTCGAACGCGAAGGGCCCGACGGTCTTAGACAATTCCTCGACCGGATCCGCGCGTCAGAAACGATGAGTGACGTGGTCATCATCGGCCTGAAAGGCAGCGACTGGCCGGCCGAGATCAGGGACGCCGCTTACACTGATCTCGCAGCGAAAGCGATCGCGTCAGATGCGGTCGAGATCGAATTCAATCAGCCCGAAACGGCCCTGTCGGCCAGAGCCTTTGGCAGCGACATCTCCGGACAGCGTTATGTGATGATAATCCGCTGGGACCGTCCGCGGATGACGCCTTTCTTTGGCGAGTCGCCGCTGCGGTATTTGCGGTACGCGGGCCTATTTTTAACGGCAGTGCTTTTGTGCTGGGCTTTGGCACGATACCTGGCATCGCCGATCGGAAAAATTCGGCGCGCAACTCAAAAGCTCGCCGGAGGTGAGCTTCAAACACGCGTCGCCAACGAGGTCGGGAACCGTCGCGACGAGCTTGCGCATCTGGCGAAAGACTTTGATGTCATGGCCGAGCGGATCGAGTCACTTATCACGTCACAGCAGCGACTTTCACAGGATGTTTCGCACGAGCTTCGCTCGCCGCTTGCGCGAATGAATGTCGCACTCGAGATCGCAAAACAGCGTTCGAACGGCGCATCTGCTGCTGCGCTTGCGCGGATCGAAAAAGAATCGGGCCAGCTCAATGAGATGATCTCACGACTGCTGACCTTGTCACGACTGGAAAGCGGAGCCGAGACTTTTGAAAGTCAGGATGTCGGTCTAACCGGCCTGTTAGAGCATATCGCCGCCGATGCCGATTTTGAAGCGAACGCGAAAGGCCGTTCGGTGAAGATCGTATCTATGGATGACTGCCGCATTAGCGGCAGCGAATCGCTGATCAAAAGTGCGGTCGAGAACGTGCTTAGAAACGCTGTAAAATATACGGCTGAGGGGACGGCCGTTGAGCTTGCTCTCGTACGGGCCGGCGGCCGGGCGCAGATAACGGTGCGCGATTTCGGCGGAGGAGTGCCCGAGAATGAACTTGACAAGCTTTTCCAGCCGTTCTACCGCGTCAGCGAATCGCGCGAACGCAAGACCGGCGGGACAGGGTTGGGCCTGGCGATCGCCGAGAGGGCGATCAAAGCGCACAAGGGCACGATCGCCGCACGCAACAGCGAGGGCGGTTTGACGGTTACGATCGAGTTGGAATGTAAAACGACCCCGGCAAAGATCTGAAACTCAGATCGGTCCGTTCATACGGCGGGCGTCTGAAAAAGATTTAATGGCGAGTACGACGAAAAGCAGACAGACCAACGCCATTGATACTTGAGAGACGACGGCAGCCGAGTAAGATAATTCACCTATCTTTGAGATGACCCGGCCGGCCGTAAGAATAAATCCCACCAAAGCGATAATGACGGCAGCATGCATTAGATGCCGACGCAAACGATCGCGCATTCGGGCGAAAACGCCTAATAGAACCAGGATGATACCGAACGCCGCGGGGATGAGTGCCGTCAAGCTCGCGTGTTCGGTCATCATTCCATTCACGTATCCGAGGATCCCGATCAGAATCAGCAGAGTTCCACAAGCAATAGAGGTAGAGGGCATCTTGCTACTATTAGGTCAATTCTTAGGCAAAAACGCAAATAGCTTTTCGGCCTTTGCAGTATCGAGCGGCTTTAGCCGGTCATACTGAACGCGGGCGTCAGCAAACCGCGACGACGCCGCATAAAGAACGCCAAGCCAATAGATCGAGTCAACATTTTTCGCATCAAGCTGAACCGCCCTCAGATATGCGGTCTCGGCCTCAGCATTTCGCTTCAGCAATCTCAGCGTATCACCCGAATAAACATGGGCCAGGACCCAAGTCGGCTCATATTTTGCGGCATTCTGATAAAAGGGAAGCGCATCCGGATATTTCGCGTTATTGTAATAGGCGTTACCCATTCCCAAATTTGCATCGGGGTCGGCGGGCTTTAGTCGAAGGGCCGACTGAAACGCGGT
>JBDTMQ010000153.1:0-1818 GCA_039934155.1 Acidobacteriota bacterium
GCCCGACGTGCATTCAAAGATCTATACAAGCCCCTGTCGAAGCCTGTCGCCCCCATCCCGATGGACCACGAACGCCCTCGTCCGCTCTTGTCCCGGACATTCAGTCTACGAAATTTAGATGAAAAACCAAAGCTGCGCGTTCACAGGGTGTTTATAGATCGACCTTTTTATTCTCGCCCCAGTCGGCCTGCTGTCCGGTTGCGATAGCCTTAACAAAGCCGAACAGCTGAACGAGTTTGCCCGACGGCGAATCCCAATATTCGGCCTGTTCGGCCGTAACCCTCAACAGGCATAGATGCGGATCGTCAAGCCCGTCCGGGAACCACGCCTTCAGGATCGGGCTCCACAGCTCTTCCATTTTCGCGCGGTCTTTTGATATCTCGGCACGCCCCGAAACAGACACATACGTGTCGCTGTCCGGCTTCGAATACCCGAGGCACACGCGGTCGTCGCCCTCGATCTCGCCCATTTTGTGCGAATTGTCGCTGGTAAAGAACCACACTTCGCCGTCAAATTTTGCCTGCTGTGTCGACATCGGACGGCTTCGCAGCTGCCCGTTATCGATCGTCGTCAGCATGCAAAAATCGATTTCCTCGAGCAATGCCCGGATCTTTTCAACCGCTTCTTTATTGGCTTCCGCCATAATTTTAATTCCCCTTTCGTTTAGTCAGATTGTCGAGAGCAAAACTCGCGAATGTATTGATTTGAGCCACAGCTTACCGAATGCAATTCTCAGACCTTTCGCGTATCGTACGCCCAATGGAGCAGCGCCTGCCGCTGTCGCGGACGGCAGTCAAGCGTTTTCGGCGGGCAATTCTGAACTAACTGCGCCAGGTGGCGGCGAATGGCAAGCCAGCGGCCGATCTGGCGGTCGTCGTCAACACACCGGCGGCCCATATAATAGCGGCAATACCACTGAAACCAGCCGCGCGGATCTTCGGTGTAGATCCAGCCTTTCTTTCGCCAGACCGACAGCGGCTGCGAAGCGTTTACGCCAAAAAAGTTCAGCTTTGCGTCGTGGCGGCCGGGCGAGAGTTTTGCTTTTTCGTACCAATCGGCGGGAAACTCGGCCGCGCAGTCGGTCATGTAACATCCGCCAAAAACGCCCCGCCTGAGCATCTGCTTCGGCGTCAGCTCGGGCTTAAAATCAACCCTGAAATTACGGCCCGCCGGCTCGGTCAGCCAGTACGCGTAATTCTGCTGCATCTTGTCGGCGACCTCTACCCGACGTGTTTTCATTTAATTATTATGCAGGATGTGTGAGGTAAATAGCGCGCCGATCAATTCGCAAGCAGCCATTTTTCGGCCTCGGCGACGTCTTTGAAGAGCTGCATCTTTACGTTCAGCCCGCGGAGGATGGTCTTGCCCGCTTCGGGCGTTTCGTAATGGTCGTGACGGTCGACGAACGCGAACGTCCGGCCCGACAGCATTTTACCGATCGGCCCGATCACCTCAAGCATTTCCTGCATCGGGATCATCTCGATAAAATTGTGCTCAAGAAGTATTTTTGACAGGCCCGCCTCGTTACATTCGTCAATGATCTCGCGCCAATACCCGAGCGCGGCCTCGCGCGTTACCTTCAGCCCGCCGACGATCGCATAAAGATACGACCCGCGGTTCTCGGTCTCGAGCATATACGGCCTGTTGTCGTCTTCAGCTTCCACCGCATCTTATATATTCCATCGCCCACATCTTTTCAAGCGCCATTTTGCACTTATTTCTTATAGTATCTCTCGCCCACTTCCGACCGCCGCCAGTTTGCATCAATAGCACCAGCGACCAGGTTCTTCGACGCGCCCTCCTTCACAGACGGGCTAC
>JBDTMQ010000154.1:0-1662 GCA_039934155.1 Acidobacteriota bacterium
GGCGATCGTTGCATTCAAAACGGGTACGCAAGCAGATCGGCAGACGCCGATGACCGACATTGTGTCTCAATTGACGGACGATCGGGCCGCGCTGAAGGCGGCCGTTCAAAACGTCACGACCAGTAATGGCACTCCGTATTATGATTCGGTAATTAAAATAGTTGAGAACATTTTTAAAAATGCCCCGAAAGAAGAATTTCGAGGGCGGCGGGCGTTGGTCGCTCTCACTGACGGGGTCGATTCGACCAGCGTATCGGACTATGACGAAGCAAAAGAGCAGCTTGAGCGGGCAGGCATCATCTCGTATTTTATCGAGGTAGACACGCGCCCCTTTTTTGAAGAGAATCTATTGGGCGACTGTGAAGTGGCGATCCGATTTTCCCAATCCCAGATCCGAAGGTACTACCGCCGTTTTTATCCGAACGCAAAGATCGAAAAAGTCTCCGCCTTTTGTCAACTAGGCGATTTCGAGAGGCTCGCGATCAGCAAGAAGCTTTATGAACTCGCTGACTTTGAGATGAGATCGCTTTCGAAAATGTCTGGCGGGAAAGTCTTTCCGGTCGATGACCTCGGCGGTGCCCGTGCAGCGTTCAAGAGTGTTGCCGACGAGATCGGCACAAAATACAGCCTGGGTTATTATTCGACCAATGAAAATCGTGACGGAACTTACCGTAAGATCACGGTAGAACTGAAAAGCCTGCCTGCGGGTTCGGAAGTACGGGCCAGAGCCGGATACACGGCACCTAAAAACTAAAGGTTGTCTACCGAACCTGCGGCTCGCCCGAATAATTATAGGACAGTAAATGACTCGAAATTTCGAACGCGTTTGTTTGATTGTATTAGACTCAGCCGGTATCGGCGAGATGCCCGATGCCGTTGATTGGGGCGATGCCGGCGCCGACACATTCGGAAATATTCTCAAGAGCCGAAAGGTTGAGCTGCCAAATTTACAAAATTTGGGCTTGGGAAATATACGGCCGCTGTCAGGCATGCCGCCAATAGACCACCCGAACGGCTCATACGGCAAATGCACGCTCGCATCCAACGGAAAGGATACGACGACAGGCCACTGGGAGATGGCCGGCATTCTGCTGCAAAAAGCTTTCCCGACATATCCAAACGGTTTCCCGCCGAGAATTCTCGATCGTTTTATTGCCGAAACCGGCATTACCGGCGTGCTGGGTAATGTGCCGGCATCTGGAACCGAGATAATCAAGCAGCTCGGTGAAGAACACGTTTCGACAGGCAAGCCGATCGTTTATACGTCAGCCGATTCCGTATTCCAGATCGCCGCTCACGAAGAGGTTATCCCGCTCGCGAAGCTTTATGAGATCTGCGAGACGGCCCGCCGAATCCTCGACGGTCCCGACAGGGTAGGCCGTGTCATCGCCCGCCCCTTTCTTGGCAACGACGCGTCGGATTTCAAACGAACGGAAAACCGGCACGATTACGCGGTAAAACCGCCGGACGGAAACCTTCTCCCGATACTTAAAGACGCGGGCCTCGATGTTGTATGCGTCGGTAAGATCGCGTCCATTTATGATTCGCTGGGCGTCACCGAAGATCTGACGGCAAAGAATAACGATCAGGCGATCGATCAGACGATCAATGCGTTAAACACACCGTCACGCGGGCTTATTTTCAGCAATCTGGTCGATTTTG
>JBDTMQ010000155.1:0-2539 GCA_039934155.1 Acidobacteriota bacterium
GAAAATGCCCGAGCGGTCGATCTCGACGTGAACGCGATCAAAGAAAAGAAGCTTTCGAATATGCGGACCACTTCGGCTGACGAGGCGATGCGGCTTGTTCCCGTCCGCGAAATGTCGCTCGAACGCGCGATCGAATTCATTGCGGACGACGAGTTGATCGAGGTCACCCCAAAAGCGATCAGGCTCCGCAAACGTGTTCTTAAAGCCAACGAACGGCCGAAGAAATAGCTGCTAAAGCAAAAGACTTCTGAGGCCGTTCTTTTGATGCATGGCCGCGGCCGCGGACAGGACACCGGATCCGTTCGTATCTTTCGCTGACGCTTCCCTCAGTTCCTGCAGCGGCGGCATCCTGTTGAGCCGCATCAATTCTTCGAACAACGCCAGTTCGCGGTCGCGGTTCATTCCTGCCGCTGCCCTGATCGTGTGATCCTTCACATAGAAGGCCAAAAAATCCTTCTGGCCGACATCGCCATGAATGATTATTTCGTCCCAGCCCTTCGTATGACCGACGTAGTTAAGCGTGGTGTCGAACTGTCTTGTCCAAAAGAATGGCACCGCAGCAAAAGCGGTCTGTTTTCCTGACATGTTGTGGGCGGCGGTGCGTCCTTGCTGTAAGGCCGTTCGCCAGTGCTCGATCCGAACGATTTCGCCCGTCCGGGGATCGGGAAAGTGAACGATATCTCCAGCCGCGTAAACGTCCTCACCGATACATAAAAACTTGTCTGCGATCGGGCCGCCGTCACGGTCGGTCACAAAGCCTTCGAGAAAATCTGTTGCCGGGCGAACGCCGATGCCGGCGATCACTAGGTCAGCGCCGATGGTTTCCCCGTTATCCAACAAAACACCTTTTACCATTCCGTCGCCTTCAAATCCCTTGACGCCGGAACCAAGCCGAAATTTGACACCGTTGTATTCATGCATGCTTCGGAACATTGCTCCGATCTCACCGCCGAAGACCTTTTCGAATGGCACTCTGTCTGGCGACACGACGGTCACTTGTTTGCCCGTCTGTCGCAAGCTCGACGCCGCTTCCATTCCAATAAAACTCGCGCCGATAACGACAACGTTTTGTGCCCCCTTGACCGCAGCGATGATCGCGTCAGCGCTGTCAAAACTTCGCAGTACAAAGATGTTCCTAAGATCAGAACCCGGCAGGTCTAATTTCCTCGGGGTTCCGCCCGTGGCGACAAGAAGCTTATTAAATTCGAACGTGCCGCCGTCGGCAAATTCGACCTCCTTACTGCCCGCGGTGATCCGCGTAACTTCTTTCGACAGCATGAACTCGATCCCGTTCGTCTCAAAAAACTCATCCGGCCTTAAAGGCATCCATGCCGGCTCGGCGTTTCCCTGCAAATAATCCTTGCTCAGGTTGGGCCGATCGTATGGCAGACGGTCCTCGCGCGTTATTATGACTATCCGGCCGGCAAATCCTTCTTCGCGAAGTGTCTGTGCCGCCGAATAACCCGCCGCACCGCCGCCGACGATCACGAATATACGGTTGTCCCCCGGGTCTGCCGACATCATTTCCGGCAATCGTCGGTCAGCGGCTTCTCCGGGCAGATCTACAAAGATCTCGTCGCGTTCGACGCGGACCGGAAAACTCGGCAGTGAATCGAGAGCGGGCGGCTCGATCATATCGCCTGTTCCGGCATGAAAGCAGGCATGGTGCCACGGGCAAACGATGCGGTCACCGACAAGTGCACCGTCGGCAAGCGGCGCCCCGTAATGTGTGCAGTGAGCGGCAAGCGCAAAGCATTTTCCATCGACACGGGCGAGCACGACCGGGGTCTCACCCACCTTTATTTCCTTCATTTCGCCGTCGTTTATCTCAGACAGCTTGCAGACCGCTTTGTGTTTGTCGCTCATATATTTCCCTCCCGCAAGGTGATCAAATGGCCCATTACTTCGCGCTTTGTCCTCAAATATCTGGCAAGGGTCCGATAAAACTTTATCTCTAGCGGCACGCGTTCGACTATCTTAAGCCCGCGGCGTCTTATGGCATTCAGCTTCTCGGGATTGTTGGAAATCATCCGAACACGTTTGAGACCCAGATCGGCCAATATTTCCGCACACTGGTCGTAAGACCGCATATCGACCGGAAGTCCAAGCTGCTGGTTCGCCTCGATCGTGTCCGCACCCTCATCCTGAAGCTGGTAAGCCCTGATCTTGTTTATAATGCCGATACCGCGGCCTTCCTGTTGCTGATAGACGATCGCTCCGCAATTCTCGTCAGCGATCAGCTTCATCGTTTTTCTCAGCTGCTGGCCGCAATCGCACTTGATCGAACCGAATACATCGCCCGTAAGGCACTGTGAATGAATTCTTACAAACGCCGGAACATCGGGCTGAAAGCTGCCGCGCGCTATCACGACGAATTCCTCATCCGAGATAAGCGATCGGTAACCGATCAGTCGAAAATCGCCCATCCCGGTCGGCAGCTTTGCCTCAGCGACCCTCTCCACCGTTCGTTCGTTTATTTTTGTTCTCATTTCGAAAATGTGTGTACTTCCATTATGCGCCGGCACCGTAAACCAGTTTC
>JBDTMQ010000156.1:0-13293 GCA_039934155.1 Acidobacteriota bacterium
TTCTCGGCGTTGTTTGAAGCAAGCGTCTTCGGGCACCGTCTAGTTGGCAGACAAACTACTGATGATTTTTTTCCGGTAAACGTTTGCGTCTCTTTTAATGGCGGCCTCGTCGAGCGTGAGCAGTCGTCGGTCGAGCATTATCACTCGGCCGTTGACGATCACGGTCCTTACGTCGTTCGCCTTGGTGGCGTAAACGAGATGAGAATAGAAGTTAAAATACGGCGTTTGATTGAGGTCGTCAAAATCGACGATGACGATATCGGCCCGTTTGCCGGTCTCGAGCGAGCCGATCAGGTCGTCCATATGAAGCGCCCGCGCGCCGCGGATGGTCGCCAGCTCGAACGCCTGCTCGGCCGGCAGCGTCTTTGGATCGCCTGAATAAAGCTTATGCAGTTTTGCGGCCGTATCCATTTCTTCCCACATATTCAGGTCGTTGTTTGATGCGGCACCGTCTGTCCCGAGCCCGACCGCCATGTCGCGGGCAAGCATTGCCGGAACAGGTGCAACGCCCGCCGCAAGTTTCATGTTAGATTGCGGATTATGGGCGATGCCGACACCCTTATTCTTTAAAATGTCTAATTCATGCTCATTTGCTTGAATTACATGCGCGGCGATCGTCCTGTTGGTCAAAAACCCAATGCTCTCAACAAATTCGATCGGTCGTTTCCCTTGATGTTTTTGCTGGATGAACTCGGTCTCGGTATTGGCCTCGGCCAGGTGAATGACGAGCGGCGCCTTCAAACGGTTTGACAGATCGCGGGCCTCGAGCAAATGTTCCTGTGAAACGGTGTAAGGCGCGTGCGGCGCAACGGCCGGCACGATCAGCGGATCGTTCTGCCATTTTTTGATGAATCTCTCGGTGTAACTGAGTCCGGCCGCCCAGGTCTTGTTGTCAGGCGCCGGAAAGTCAAGTATCGTCTCGCCCAGAACGCCGCGAACGCCCGCCCGTTTTGTCTCGTCGGCGATCGCATCCTCAAAATAATACATGTCGCAATAGGTCGTCGTGCCGCCGCGGATCATCTCGGCCAGCCCGAGCCGCGTTCCCGCCCTGACAAATGCCTCGTCAACATTTTTGGCCTCGGCCGGAAAGATATACTTTGTCAGCCATTCCTGAAGGTCCAGGTCATCGGCGATCCCCCGGAAAAGCGTCATCGGCACATGCGTGTGAGTATTTATCAGCCCCGGGATTATCACCTTGCCGGCCGCATTGATGGTCTGCTTCGCACGCCGCCCGCGCATATTAGCGGCCAGCCCGATCGCCGCTATCTCGCCATTCTTGACCGCGATCGCCCCGTCAGGTATCACATTGCGGTCCTGATCCATCGTTATGACCGTTCCGCCGAGGATCAAAAGATCGTACTGGTCAATGGCGGCCGGACGCGGCCGTTTACGCTGAGCAAATGCCGGCGCCGTAAAGGAAAAGATCAAAAGCAAGATCGCCGCAAATCGCATCGTTTTCATAACTTTATTTTAGCGGAGTTATTTGAGGAATTTCGAATCGAACGCCCGCGGCAGCAGCTCGCTCATCTGTATGACCTCGGTCTTGCCGTGCAGATTGGAAAGTATCACCGGAACGTCCTCGCAGAATTCCCAGATTATCTGGCGGCAGACACCGCATGGCGGCGTCAATTCTTCGGTATCGACGACGACTGCGATACGGCCGAATTTTTTTTCGCCCCGCGAGATCCCTTTCCAGATCGCGACCCGCTCGGCGCACACCGTCAATCCGTAACTCGCCGATTCGACATTGCATCCCGTGTAGATATTCCCGTCATCGGTCTCGACGGCGGCGCCGACCTTAAAATTCGAATATGGCGCGTAAGCGCGTTCGCGGACGTCGACCGCGGCAGCAATAAGTTCTTCGTCTGTGTGCTTCATTCAATAATTAATGTTTATCTCAATTCAATACTTGTTCTGCCTGCAGCTTCTCGCGGACCATGCTGCAAAGTAACTCGACGCTGACGCCCGTTTGCGCTCCCTCGGGAATGATGATGTCGGCGTGCCGCTTAGACGGTTCGACGAATTCAAAATGCATCGGGCGGATCGTTCGCTCGTATTGATCGAGTGTTCGTTCAAATGTACGGCCGCGTTCGTTGATGTCGCGTTTCAGCCGCCGCATCAACCTTATATCATCCGGCGTGTCGACAAAAACGCGGACATCGAGCAGGTCGAGCACGCGCGGCTCTGAAAAGATAAGGATTCCCTCGACAATGACGACCGGTTTAGGTTCGATGATCTCGATCCGGTCGCTGCGCGTATGCGTGACAAAATCGTAGAGCGGCATCTCGACCGACAGACCCTGTTTCAGACGCATCAGATGATTCACAAGCATGTCGCTGTCGATCGAGTCCGGATGGTCGAAATTCGCCTGATGACGTTCGTCAAGCGGCATGTCGGCAAGATTCCGGTAATACGAGTCCTGCTCGACAAGCACGACATTTCCGGCGCCGACCGCCTCGACGATCTTTCTCGCGATTGTAGTCTTTCCCGAACCTGTCCCGCCGCAGATGCCAATTATCATTTTTTGCTCGCCCTCAGGCCCGCCCCCTTAATTCTCTCGATCGCTGATCCTTGCCAACACCCTATGCAACAGCTCCTTGAATAATTCTGCCACGCGATCGCCCGTTTCCATTACTTCTTTATGATCGATCGGCTCGGCCGTCGGCTCGGCCGTCATCCCGGCGCCAAAATTAGTGATACAGGATATGCCGAGAACCTTCATTCCCTGATGCCTGGCCGCCGCTGCTTCCGGAACGGTCGACATGCCTACCGCGTCGGCGCCCAATATTCGGTAAAGGTGTATCTCGGCCGGTGTCTCATACGTCGGGCCGGATAATGCACAGTAAACGCCGCGATGCAGAAAGTCCTTTTGCCCGTCCTCACGTCCGCTATCGCGCCTTTTACGGGCGATCTCAGCGGCCTCTTCGACAACGATCTCCTGGAACCGTTTGTCATAAACGCTCGTCATATCCGGGAACCGCGGCCCGAAACGCGTATCGTTCGCACCCCGAAGCGGGTTAACGCCAAGCATGTTTATATGATCTGAGATCAACATCAGACTGCCCGGCGGCATTTCTGTGCTGAGGCTGCCGGCGGCGTTCGTAAGAATGACATTTTCGATTCCCATTCTGCCAAAGACCCGAATCGGGAATGTGACCTGTTCTATCGAATAGCCTTCGTAATAATGGAACCGGCCCTGTTGGACGGCGACCGGCACGCCGTGGCTTCGGCCGAGCACGAGCTGACCGGCATGGCCCTCGACGGTCGAGACAGCAAAATGCGGGATCTCGCCATACGGGATCACGACGGCGTCGTCGAGCTCGCCGGCAAACGCTCCCAATCCGCTGCCGAGCACAACAGCCGTTTTGATCTCGGCCGCGAATCTATCCGTTATGTATTCGGCGGCCTCGGCCGCTTTTTCAAATGTCATCGATAGCTTTTGTGAAGGCAGACAAATTCTCGAGTGCCTGCAGCTGCGTGCCGGCTAACGTCGATCGAACCGAAGGCTTTTAACTCTCTTTTCTGTAAGGGATCCCGAGCGCTTTCGGTGCTCGCGAAAGTCCGATAAAACCTGCCAGCACGATTATCGTCAGTAGATACGGAATTATTTGAATGAATTGAACCGGAATGTCTTCGCCCGACGGAAACTTGACTACGCCCTGCATCTGTATCGAGAGCGCCTCTGTAAAGCCAAAGAACAGACATGAGAACAGCACCGGAACCGGCTTCCATTTAGCCAGAATGAGCGCCGCCAGTGCGATGTAGCCGCGGCCGGCCGTCATTCCGCGTGTAAACAGAGAGCTTTGGCCGATCGAAAGATAGGCGCCGCCGCCAGCCGCCAGCACGCCTGAAAGGACCACGGCAACATAACGAAGCCGGATGACGTTGATACCTGCTGCATCAGCTGCCGCCGGGTTTTCGCCCGCCGCCCGTAGGCGCAGCCCGAAAGGCGTTTTATAAAGCACATACCAGCAAAGCGGCACAAGCACAAAGGCAAGGATCGAGACGATCGACAGCCGGTTGTAGTAATCAGGCAGCAGGAATTCTTTTGCGATCTGCTGGGTCGAACCGGCCGAATCGTAAAGCCGCGCGCTGATAACCGCCGGAAGGCCGAGCATCAGCATACTTACCGCGAAGCCCGCCACGACCTGGTCGGCCTCGAATTTGATCACCGCAACCGCAAAAACAAGCGCCAGCACCGCGCCCGAAACGATACCCGCCGCAAATCCCAGATACGGGTTATTTAGCTCGTAAGTGACGACCGCGGCAGTAAACGCTCCTGAAAGCATCAAGCCTTCGAGTGCGATATTGATGACACCGGCGCGCTCTGAGAACATGCCGCCGAGGGCCGCAAAGATCAACGGCGTCGCCGTCCTGATGGTCGAAAACAGCAGGATAAGCAAAAATGTCGGTGTAAGGAGTTCGCTCATTTGACTTGCTTTATTTCCGTGTAAACCGCTGAAGCGATGCAACGAACAGAATTATGATCGCCTGCAGCACCTCGACAAGGTCCTTTGACACATACCGGGTCTCGATGTCGACAAAGATCTCGCCTCGTTTCAAGACAGCAAAAAAGATCGCCGCGATAAAGATCCCGACCGGATGATTCCGGCCCAAAAGGGCCACTGCGATCCCCAAAAAGCCCCAGCCGTCAGAGAACCCGTCATAGTACCGGTAGCGGTAGCCGAGCACTTCGCCGACGGCGACCATACCCGCCAGGCCGCCCGAGATCGTCATCGCCGTGATCATCTGCCGTGCGGGCGAGATGCCGCCGTATTCCGCGGCCGACGGGTTTTCGCCGACGGCCCTTAGCTCATATCCCCATTTTGTCTTCCACAGAAAAATGTAAACGAGCACGCACATCAGTATCGCCAGCAGAAATGCGACGCTCAGCGGCACAAAATCCGGCATTCCCGGTATCATCTGGCTGATCCGCGGAATGTGTGCGGCTGGCCCGATCTCGGCCGTCTGCATGATCGGATCGCCCGGTATCTTGTAGTAATACTGCGTAAAATAGCTGACCAGGCCGACGGCAATGAAATTGAGCATGATCGTGTTGATCACCTCATGCGAGCCGAATTTTGCCTTCAAAATGCCCGGGATCGCACCCCAGACCGCACCGGCCGCGACCGCCGCAAAAATACAGAGGGGCACCAAAAGGATCGCCGGCAAACTCGTCCACGACCAATTTTCCTCTTTGCCAAAAATATTGACGACCGTTCCGCCGAACTTGATCCCGATCCAGGCCGCGGCGAAGGCCGCGACGTACAATTGCCCCTCGGCGCCGATATTCAACAGTCCGCACCTGAAGGCAACCGCCACCGCGAGCCCTGTAAATATGAGCGGCGTGGCAATGAATAATGTGTAACCGATGTCGTTGAGCGAGCCGAATGAGTTGCCGACAAGGTGATAAAAGGTCGTGAGCGGGTTGTCGCCTATCATTAGGACGATCACACCGCCTACCAAAAAGGCGGCCGCCACCGCGACCAGCGGCCATAGAACTTCTCGAAAAATTTTCATTGTTCGATATTGATCGTCTTAAAACACCGGTTCGGCGTTGCTCGATCTAACGTGTCGGAATGTTGCGAACCTAAATATAACCGAGAAGACGCAAAGGTGTCATCCGAAATGCCGCGATTTTGCCTGTTTTTGAACAATTTACCCGGTCGGCGCAGGACTTGACAATATCACACTCAAGTTTTATTATGCTTATAGACTAAGTGATAGTCATTGATTCAAATCAATTAGTTCTTTTTTTGGAGGAAATGATCATGAACATAGTTAAATACGACCCGTTTCGCGAACTTCGGAGTTTGCAGGACGAGATGACCAGGCTGTTTACGGGCACGATGCCGGGCAGTTTTGGCCGCGAAGAAATGGCCCATGGCGGCTGGAGCCCGAGCGTCGACATCTTTGAGGATAAGGAACATCTCATTCTCGAGGCCGAGCTCCCGGGAATGGATCGTGACGATTTTGAGATCTCGGTCGAAAACAACATCTTGACGCTTCATGGCGAGAGAAAACTCGAGAACAAGACAGAGGGCGACAATTATCATCGCGTCGAGAGGTCATACGGATCTTTCACGCGGTCGTTCACGCTGCCTCAGAATGTAACGTCAGAGCGCGCGACGGCCGACTACGAGAACGGTGTGCTACGCGTTAGCCTGCCAAAGCGTGAGGAAACGAAGGCGCGCAAGATCGAGATCTCGGGCCGTGGCGGAGGCAGATCGACAGCCGAAGAGCTTTCGGCGGCAGGAAAGTCGGCGAAAGCTTAATTGAAACGCTGGCCAAGACACGAGAATTCCGGCACCGACCGTGCCTGAGACTCGTGTCTTGCTGGCTATGGAGTAGAATATTTCTGGGGTAACGAAATGAGATTCGACAGATTTACGATCCGCGGCCAGGAAGCCGTTCAGGAAGCGATCGGCCTGGCTGAAAAGAACCAGAATCAGCAGGTCGAGCCCGAGCACCTGTTGGCGGCGATGCTCGAACAAAAAGAGGGTGTGGTACGGCCCATCCTCGGCAAGATCGGCGCAAATGCGGCCCCGATACTTGAGGATGTGACCGCAGCGATCGCAAAGCTTCCGAAAGTTTCGGGCGGCCAGCAGTATTTCAGCACGCGGACGAATACCATCTTTCAGGAAGCGCAAAAAGAGGCTGAAAAGCGAGAGGACGATTACATATCGACCGAGCATCTATTGATCGCGATCACCGGTGAAAAGGACGGCGACGCCGGCCGCATTCTGCGAGCCAGCGGGATCAGCCGCGAGGATTTGGAAAAAGCCGTCACCGAGATACGGGGCGGCGCACGCGTTACAGACCAAAACGCCGAGGACAATTTTCAGGCACTGGAAAAATATGCACAGGACCTGACGGAAAGAGCGCGAAAAGGGAAACTTGACCCTGTCATTGGCCGCGACGACGAGATCAGGCGGACGATCCAGATCCTTTCGAGGCGTACCAAAAATAATCCGGTTTTGATCGGCGAACCGGGCGTCGGTAAGACGGCGATCGTCGAAGGACTGGCGCAGCGGATCATCTCGGGCGACGTGCCTGAGACATTAAAGAACAAGCGTCTGGTCTCGCTCGATCTGGGCGCGATGCTGGCCGGAGCAAAATATCGCGGTGAATTCGAAGACCGTCTTAAATCTGTTTTGAAAGAGATCGAAAAGGCCGAGGGTCAGATTGTTCTCTTTATCGACGAGCTTCATACGCTGGTCGGTGCCGGCGCCAGCGAGGGCGCGATCGATGCATCGAACATGCTCAAGCCGGCGCTTGCTCGCGGCACGCTGCGCGCTGTTGGGGCAACAACGCTGAACGAGTATCAGAAATATATCGAGAAGGACAAGGCGCTCGAGCGCCGGTTCCAACAGGTGTATATCGGCGAGCCGTCGGTCGAAGACACGATCGCGATACTGCGCGGTCTGAAAGAGAGATATGAGGTTCACCACGGCGTCAGAATAAAAGATGCTGCTATCGTGGCCGCGGCTACGCTTTCGACGCGTTATATCACCGATCGTTTTCTTCCCGATAAGGCGATCGATCTGATCGACGAGGCCGCATCGCGGATCCGGATCGAGATCGACAGTCTGCCACAGGAGATCGACGTGCTTGAACGCGAGATCCTTCAGCTTGAGATCGAACGCCAGGCCTTGAGCCGCGAGACTGACGAAAAGTCCAGGGAAAGGCTTGAGGACATTGAAAAGCGGATCGCAGATCTTAATGAAAAGTCATCGGCGATGAAAGCCAAATGGCAGTCTGAAAAAGAAGAGATCGAAAAAATGCGCTCGGGCAAGGAAAAACTCGAGGAAGCAAAGCTTGAGCTGGAACGCGCCCGGCAGTCGGGCGATCTTAATAAAGCGGCGGAACTGCAGTACGGTACGATACCCGAACTTGAAAAACAGTTGACGGCCGAGCAGGAGCGACTGAGTGAGCTGCAAGCAGACGGAGTATATCTTAAAGAAGAAGTGGACGAAGAGGACGTTGCCGAGGTCGTTGCAAAATGGACGGGCGTTCCTGTTTCTAAGATGCTCGAAGGCGAAATGCAAAAACTCGTCTCGATGGAAGAGAATCTTCGCCGCCGCGTGATCGGCCAGGACGAAGGTTTGCAGGCGGTGGCGAACGCCGTCAGGCGTGCGCGTGCCGGACTTCAGGACCCGAACCGGCCAGTCGGCTCATTCATATTTCTCGGCCCGACAGGCGTCGGCAAGACTGAAACTGCGCGGGCACTGGCCGAATTTCTATTCGACGACGAGCGCTCAATGGTCAGACTCGATATGTCGGAATATATGGAAAAGCACGCCGTTGCGAGAATGATCGGCGCACCACCGGGATATGTCGGATATGAAGAGGGCGGCCAGCTTACCGAGGCAGTGCGGCGCCGCCCGTACTCGGTCGTGCTTTTTGACGAGATCGAAAAGGCCCATCCCGATGTATTCAACGTTTTGCTTCAGATCCTTGACGATGGACGGCTGACCGATTCAAAGGGCCGTGTGGTCGATTTTAAGAATACGGTGCTGATCATGACGTCGAATCTCGGTTCGCGTGAGATACAGGCGGCCGAGGGCGATGAAATGCAGGCGAGAGAGGCTGTCGTTCAGATCCTGCGCGACCATTTCAAACCAGAGTTCTTGAACCGCATCGACGATACGGTCGTATTCAAACAGTTGAGCCGCGACGAGATCGCACAGATCATCGACGTCCAGCTCGAACGCCTGCGTAAAACTCTTGAGGAACGCGGGATCACTATCGAGCTCGACGATTCGGCCAAGGAGTTACTTGTTTCGGAAGGGTACGATCCGGTCTACGGTGCGCGGCCTCTGAAACGCGCGATACAGACCTTGCTGCAGAATCCGCTGGCTGTCAGCCTTTTGAAGGGCGAGATCGCAGCCGGACAAACCGTCAGAGTATCATCCGAGAACGCTGCGATGAAATTTACGCCGGCTGAGACGGGCCAGACGGCCGCGGTACAAGGATAGACCTTTAGGGGCCGGGCAGTTGGTTTTTGAAAACAAATGTTTACGAGAAAGAAAATGAACAACAATGATCCATTTTTTCCGGAAGGGCCGGACGATGAACCGACAAAGATCCCCGTGACCGACCGTCGGCGGGTGACTGAAGAGGGCTATCGAGGCGAGCCTTTTGAAGAGCCCAAAAAAGTAGCTCCGCAGCCGGACCCTCGCACGATCGAGCTTGAGGGTCAGCTCGGTAACGAGATCGCTCGACGCGAAGCGGCCGAGGCAAAACTGGTCGGCGTACAGGCAAAGTTTGACGAGGCGCGTGCCGGGCTGGAAAAGGAAACGGCCGAAATGCGTGCTCGTCTGAAGAAAACCCTCGAGGACCGCGCGTCACAGCGGCAGTTCGACTTTCTGGCGTCGCTGCTTCCCGTTCTCGACAATTTGATGCTGGCGATAGACGCCAGTGAAAAAGACCCGTCGGTCGAGCACCTTCGCGAGGGCGTCGAGGGGACCGCGCGTTCCTTTGAACAGGCATTGGTCAGCGTCGGCGTCGAACCTCTACAAGCGATCGGATCTGAATTTGATCCCGAGCAGCACGAGGCGATCGACATGGTCGAGGTCGAACCGGGACGTGAGGGCAAGGTGACGGCCGAGTATCTTCGCGGTTATAGATTTGGCGACAGATTGCTTAGGCCGGCCCGTGTTCAGGTTGGCAAGACAATTGCAAGGTCGGCGGTTGAGTGATTGAAAACCGAACAATGAGACGCTGAAGTCGCTGAAGATATGATCCCATGTTGACGGTTGGAGATCATAAAGAACAAGGGGCTATCAGGGCAGCCGAGGGAATTTTCTTTTCTCGCCTTCCTGCAAGTGGTATGATGGACAACAGGTGACTTTCCCACCCGATCCTGCATCCAACATTCCGGGTATTATCAATAAATTTATGGCAGACATAGACGCATACAAAGACAAATTCAGCGAGAGCGGCCGCCGTGTGCTCGAGACCGCCCTTGGCGAATCGAAAAAACGCGATCAGAATTACGTCGCGATCGAACATATATTGCATGCGATCGCCAGTGAGGAAGACGACCTGTTCACTTCGACAATGAGAGATCTGGCAGTCGATCCGCGGTCGGTGAAATTACTTATTGAAAAGAGGATGGACAGCGGCCGCCAGCATGTCGGCAAGGGATTCAGGATAGCGCCTGAAACGACTGAGCTTTTCAAGCGGGCAATGGACCGGGCCCGTTCGCAGGGCCGGCGCGTTATCGACGGCAGCGATATTTTTTACGTTCTTTCGAACGACGAACGAAGCATTCTTAATGACGTGCTTCAGAATTTAGGTGTTCCCGCTGACGAGGTCGCCCAAACGGCACGCACCCGCATTCGTAAACGCGAAAAGGAAGAGGAACGAACGCGGCAAAAATACGAGCTGCCCTCATTCCTCAGACATTTTGGCGTGTCGATGAACAAGCTTGCGCGGCAGGACAAGATCCCGCCGACCATCGGCCGCGAGAAAGAAATATTGCAAATGATCGAGATCCTGTCGCATCGCGAGCGTTCAAATTCGCCGATGCTGGTCGGTGAACCGGGCGTCGGCAAAACAGCGGTCGTCGAGGGGCTTGCGCGCCTTATCGAACTGGAACCTGAAAAGGTGCCGGGACGTCTTCGCGACGCACACATTGTGCAGCTTCAAATGGGCGGTCTGGTCGCGGGGACAATGCTCCGCGGAATGTTCGAGGAACGCATCAAGGGCATCATCGACGAGGTCAAGGAAAAGGACAACATCATACTTTTCATTGACGAAGCGCATACGATCATCGGCGCGGGAGCGGCGCTCGGCACGTCGTCCGACGCGGCAAATATGTTCAAGTCTTCGCTGGCCCGCGGCGAACTTCGCATAATCGGCGCGACCACGATGACCGAATACAAGGAATATATCGGCGAGGACGAAGCGCTGGCGAGACGATTCAGGCTGGTCAAGGTCGAAGAGCCGACGATCGACCAGACAAAAGAGATCCTTTTCGGTCTGCGGCCGCGGCTGGAAAAGAATTATTCTGTGACTATCTCAGACGAGGCGATCAACACGGCGCTTGAGATGTCGCCAAAATACATTCGCAACCTTCATCTGCCGGATAAAGCGATCGGCTGGCTCGATACGGCCTCGGTCAAGGTCGAGATAAATGAGCCTTCTTCGCTCGTCGTTAAACCGGAGCACATCATCGACGTGATCTCTCAGGAATCACGCATCCCGAAAGATATGATCTATCGGGATACATCCGACCGTTTCTCACAGATGGAGATCGATCTGGCCGAACGTGTGATCGGTCAAAAAGCTGCTGTTCAGGCCGTTGCCGAACGTCTGCGTTTGAACAAAGGTCCGCTCAAAGAGAACCATTACGCGCCCGATGGAGTTTTGCTCTTCCTCGGCCCGACCGGTGTCGGAAAGACAGAACTTGCAAAGGCCGTTGCCGAATTCATGTTCGGGGACGAAGGCAAAATGATCCGGATCGACATGTCGGAATACGGCGATGGTACGGTCGGGATCGAAAAGCTGATCGGAATGCCGCGCGGCATTGTCGGATCGGAGCGGGGCGGCATTTTGACCGAACAGCTTCGCGACGATCCATATACTGTATTGCTGCTTGACGAGGTCGAAAAGGCTTCGCCGTATCTGATGAATCTTTTCCTTCAGGCTTTTGACGAGGGCTGGATGACCGACGGCCGCGGCAAGAAAGTTTACCTCTCGGACGCGATCGTAATTATGACGTCGAATCTCGGGTCGGAAAGCTTTAAGAGATATGAAAAGCCGCTTGGATTCGGTCAAAAATCTCTCGGTGATGTGATCCAGATCAAGAATGAAGTTATGAAGGCGGCCGAGAACCGGTTCTCACCGGAGTTCCGGAACCGGATCGATGAGATCATCGTTTTTTCGCCGCTGACCATGGACGAGGTTCGCGAGATCGCCCGGATCTATCTTGCCAAGCTGAAAAAACGAATGGAATCGCAAGGCAAGATCGTCGAGATCACCGAGGCAGCTGTCGATCTTTTGACCGATAAAGGGTTCAGCCCGCAGTATGGGGCTCGCTTCCTGAAACGGCATATCGATCAGACCGTTAAGCTGCCGATCACGAACCAGTGGAAAACGGGCATTCGGTTCCTTGTTGACGCCGAAGACGGCGAGATCGCGGTAAAACCGAACGAATCGTTCAGCCTGAACTAGACCCAGATCGAACTCAGTGCATCAAAGGCTTTGTGGAAATATTCAACAAAGCCTTTTTTTGGAAGTACATGCCATGCTGAGATCACTATTTCTAGTCTCGTTCCTCGTTTGTTCGGCGGCTTTTTCAGTAACAGCGAATGCGCAGACGGCTGTCAGGTTCAAGATCGATCTGTCCGCAAGTAAGTTCATGGTAAACGCAGACCGCTCGGGCCTCGGCTGGTTTAAGGGTCACAGTCACCGCATCGCGGTCCGTGATTTTTCAGGCGAAGCCGCTCTTGATACGACCCTTCTCGATCCGGCCTCGCTTGTGCTGACCATACAGTCAGGTTCGCTCGAAGAAACCGATCCGGCATTCACTCCGCAGCAGAAAGAAATCATCAATAAAGAGCTCGACGAGATCGTGCTCGAGACGACAAAGTATCCCGAGATAACTTTCAAGAGCACCGGGGTTACCGGCAAACTCAGCGATCCATTGACCTTCGATATACGCATTAAGGGCGATCTTACACTTCACGGCGTCACGCGCCAGATCACGATACCAGCCGCCGTTACGCTTCTTGGCGACAGCTTCCGTGCCGTCGGCAGATTTGAGATCAACCGCAAGGATTTTAAGGTCAACGCAACCAATGCCTTTCACGGCTTTGTGCGGATAAAGCATACGCTCAAGTTTACTTTCGATATCGTTGGTAGACGTGTTTGAAGGCTTTCGCGGGCCGCGATAAACCCGACATTAAAGTTCACGCATCAAATACTTTGGTGATATTATCCACCAAAGCCTTTATGGAGGTTAAAGCGATGTGGGAGAAGTATAAAGCGACCATTCAAGGTGACCGGATAGAATGGGACGGCGCGGCGCCGGATGGACTGAGCGAGAAATCCCCCGTAAAGGTCGAAGTTACAGTAGTTTCATCAAAGCCGCGGCTAAAAAAGCCGAACGGTAAAAGAATGGCTGCGGCGTTGGCGAAGATCGCGGCCCGCGGCGGTGTAGGGTCGATAAAAGATCCTTCGAAATGGCAGCGAGAGATCAGAAAGGATCGAAAGCTTGCGGGACGAGATTGATGCTTCTCGACAGCAACATTATCATTTATTCCGCTCTACCCGACCATAAGTTTT
>JBDTMQ010000157.1:0-1890 GCA_039934155.1 Acidobacteriota bacterium
TGCCGCGAAAATTAGGCGGGCTGTGTTTGCTTCGGTGGATTTCTAATCGGTTGGTCTATTTCCCAAAGCCCGCGTTGATGGTATTTTACATTATCAGCGGAATTTCGTTTTATGACATCAATGCGTTCACGTTCGGGGGCATTTGCCAAATACGCATGGTTTGTTCTTGCATTTAATATCCTCGTGATACTTTGGGGAGTTTTCTTGCGAGCCTCAAAATCGGGCGACGGATGCGGCCGGCATTGGCTTACATGCGGGGGCGAAGTTGTGCCGTCGGCTCCTGAGCTTAAAACGGTGATCGAGTTCACGCATAGGATCACAAGCGCTTTCGATGGCCTGTTGGTAATTCTTTTGCTTGCTTGGGCAATTTACCGGTGGCGAAGCCTGCGGGACGAGGGCTTCGAGAATTTTGAATTAAAGGCCGCGGTGGGCGCCTTTGTTTTTGTCGTCATCGAGGGGCTTTTGGGCGCCGGGCTTGTACTAACCGGCAACACAGCTGAGACACTAACGCCTGAAAGGCCGTTTTGGATGGCTGCCCACCTTGTGAATACCCTGATCCTGCTCACATTCTTGACGCTGACGGCGTGGTTTGCCAGCGGCGGCGCCCGTCTGGCCTTGAAAGCAGACAGTAGAGCCCGAATCGTTATAGCGGTCGCAGTTGCGGCTTTTTTGTGTATCGGTATTACCGGTTCTATTGCGGCGCTCAGCAGTATGATCTTTCCCTCTCAGACGTTGGCCGAGGGCCTGGATAAGGATTTTTCGGCGACATCAAATTTTCTGCTTCGGCTTCGGCTGCTGCATCCGATCATCTCGATACTCTCCGCAATCTTTCTGATATTTGCGGCCGGATGGCTTCGGCGTCGATCAAACGACGATCGCGGCGTCGTTCGCTGGTCAAACATTCTATCAATATTAGTTCTCGTCCAGATCGCGTTCGGTGCGGCGACATTGCTGACGCTTGCGCCGATCGTGATGCAGCTCGGTCACTTGCTGCTCGCCGATGCGATATGGATCTCGATCGTGATGCTGGCCGCGTCGTATTTCTCCCGTGGTGAACCAAATCTCGCTTGAATGACCCTGCCTCGGTGGTATCAGCTGAGTCCGAAAGCTCTACTCTCTGTCTACGTTTTTGATGAAAGGCGGTGGGACCGTTAGTCGGGAACGTTTTTCAGTTGCCGGAACCGATCTTGTATTCGATACGTCGGTTCCTGAATTTATTATCCGGCGTGTCGTTAGGGGCGATCGGCCGAGTTTCGCCATAACCTCTGGCAGTGAGCATCGTGCCGGCCACGCCTCGAGCAAGCAGTGCCTTTTTGACCGAATCTGCACGCGATCGAGATAACCGCAAGTTCGATGCGTTGTCGCCGTCGCTGTCGGTGTGGCCGCCGATCTCGAGGGTTATGTTCGCGGGCTGTTTTCGCAATTCCTCGGCCGCCTTTTCTATTACCGGTTGAGCCGAGGCCGGGATCTCAGAGCTCCCGGCAGCAAAGTTGATGATCGAGATATTCAATGCCGCAACTATTTCGTCGATCGATCCGGCTTTATTTAATTTATCGAGAGCTTCGAGGTTCGCCTGATTGGCCGTCGATTCGGCGCCGGCCAGCGAAAACGGAAGTTGCCAACCGCCGAAGAGTTTTTTCAGCTGAATGACGGCTTGATCGGGCAAACCGGTGGCTTCAGTGATCGTGTTACCTGTAAAGGAAAGCGTTCCAGCATCCCAACCTTTCGTCTCGGAAATTACTTTTGCCAAATTCTCCCACCAGCCGGCCGCAAATGGTCTGGCGCTTGGTTCCACGCGAAATCCTTCGAAGCTTAGATTCGCTGCTCCAAACTGTGCATTTAACGCCTCAACTATCCTCTTTTTTCTGGCCTCGTCAGGCACCACGCCTG
>JBDTMQ010000158.1:0-2362 GCA_039934155.1 Acidobacteriota bacterium
GCGTAATAACGATACCGGTCTCGTTCTTATTGAATTGAAGCGCGGTCGAATTTGCCAGACGCTCGGCGTCTCGCGCACCAATACCGGCCGTGACCAGAGCCGACGCTAGCCGCGGACTGTCGAAATAAGATGTTGCCTCGCCCGTTATCGCGTTGACGCGCATCAGCTTGGCATTTTGGGTCTGCTTAAATGCATTCCCCTGTTTCGCCCACTGCAGTCTCATCGGCGTGCCTGAAAAATTGATCCGTACCGCCGGGTCAACACTGAAAATATCGTCGATGGTCAAAATCCTATTTTGAGCCGCCGCGACTGACGAGAAAAAAACGATCGCCGGCAAAAGCCACTTCAACTGTTTCATAGATTTTGGTTGAGATTGAGAAAAGAATTAATGAAATGATAAGCGAAAAAACCGCCCACCGGCAAACGTATAATGTGATCGGGCACCTCCGGGATCCTTTCAGCCGACCTTAAGCTTTAGGGTGAGATCGGTCGTAGACCTCGATCATTTTTTCCATCGAGACCTGTGTATAGATCTGTGTCGTCGACAGCCGTGCATGGCCGAGCAGTTCCTGAATGTCGCGCAGGTCGGCGCCCGAATCGAGCAAATGCGTGGCAAATGTGTGGCGCAGGCTGTGGGGCGAGATGTCGTGGATATCGGCACACTGTTTAATGTACTTGTCGATCACACGGCCGACGCTTCGCGTTGTTAGCCGGCCGCCCCGTCGATGCAGGAAAACGGCCTGATCGTCACGCTCCGCGGGCGGACATTCATTTAGAAAGACAGGTCGGGACTCTTCGAGATAATGGACGAGCGCGTGAAGTGCGGGTTCGCCAAAGGGAACGATCCGCTGTTTGCGCCGCTTGCCCGTAACGCGGACCAGCTTTTCGCGAAAATCTATATCGCGCAGGTCGATATTCACCAATTCGCCGACGCGGATCCCGGTCGCATATAAAAACTCGATGATCGCCCGGTCGCGGCGGCCGAGGTCGGTATTGATATCGGGTGTTTCGATAAACCGGACTGCATCTTCCATCGAAAGATGATTGGGCAGTTTGCGCTCGATCCGGGGCGTGGCGACCATTTTGGCCGGGTTCGAATCAAGCACGCCTTCGCGTATCAAGAACTGGAAGAAAGTTCTCAGGCTGGCCAATTTTCTCGCGATCGATGTTTTCTTTTTGTTGGCTGAGTGAAGCGACGCCATCCATTCGCGGATGGTCAGCCGGTCTATTTCTTTTACCGGAATGTCATCGCGGCGTTCGATCGTCAGCAGGTGATCGCGGAACTGTTCGAGATCCGACGCGTAGTTTCTAAGCGTATGCGCACTCAGATTTCTCTCGTATTTCAGATGCTGAAGAAATTGCTTTAGGGATTCTTGAAGCATTGTAAGGACGGGAAGTCTCTCTCACCGTTTCGGCACGTAATAGCCTTTGCGTGTGCGAACGACGGTGTTCGGCCGGCCCTTCACACTAAGGCTGATCTCGCGGAATTCGCCGCGGCGGTCGGTTTCGCTGTCGGGATAGTAGCTGAGTACGTACTGCTGTGAGAGTTCGGCTGAGATCTGTCGAAATGCGTCGTCGAGCTCGCGCTCGTCTATCGGCGAATACACGGCGCCGCCGGTCTGACGTGTTAATTCTATCATTCGCCTTTCGGCGGCAAGCTGCCGGAGATTTGCGTTGCCGCCGCGAGAGCCAGTGCGCTTGTAATTCTCAAAATCAGTGGTCTTGACGACATAGACCTGTGCGTTCGAAAGCTGCAGCGACCTGAGGCATGTTTCCAGGGTAGTATCGCTGACCGTATCGTCGCCGTCAGATACGATCACGATAACGCGGCGGCCCTGCTGTTCGGCAAGATAACCGGTGGCGAGAACAATGCCGTCAAGCAAGGCTGTCGCGCCCTCGGGCGGCGGGAACAGTTCGATCGCCCGCGTGATCGAAAAAATATCGCGCGTAAATGGCTGTTCAAGCCGCGTGATGGTCGAGACGCTGTAAAGCGCCGCAAGGTCACGATCCGGCCGTATGATACGTCGGAAGAACTTTACCGCCGCGTCCTTTTCAAATTCACGGGCGACCAGCACACTCGATGAATTATCGAAAAGCATCGCCAACCGGACGGGTGTTTCAGACCGCGTCAGGTCGCCGATCTCGACCGTTTTTCCGTCTATCTTCAATTCAAAATCAGACAGCTTGAGATTGGCAATTGCCCGCCCAGAACTATCAAGGACCGAAACCGGTATCGGCACCAGAGCGGCGTCTACCTCGATCGCCTCATCGCTTTCGCCGCCCGTCTTGGGTGTTGGACTCGGGGCGACACGCGGCCGATCGTTCCTGTCGGGATGTTTTTCCTGCGTCGGAATGTAAATGA
>JBDTMQ010000159.1:0-10613 GCA_039934155.1 Acidobacteriota bacterium
AAGCAATGCCCCTCCTGCAAGACGACCTATACCGACGAATCGCTCAGGTTTTGTCTCGCTGACGGCGGAACCCTCATTAGCCTGCCGGATGAAGAAGAAACATTAATAAGAGGCGGCCGCGACATTCGTGTAAGGGTTTCGCCCGATACGGACAGCGGTGTGGAAAAAAGCTCGTCGGGCATCTGGTGGAAGCTCGCGATCGGTGTGGTGATCCTGGGCATTCTCGCTCTTACTGTTGCCGGCCTCGCGGGCGCCCTTTTCTATTACGGCACCGCAAAACGCGACGACATTAGAACGTCGGTATCGCCGACACCCGCGGCAACGCCTTCACAGGCCGCCACGCCCGATACTGAAAAACAGCGTCTTGCGGATGAGCTTGCGAATATTCAGAAGAAGCTTGAAGAACAACAGCGTTCAGCGGCGAACACCGATCTTTTCCCGACGCCTGCTTCGCCTAACGTACCGACGGCTCGTGTCAATTCACCCAACGACGGCTTTTTAGCGCTTCGCAGCGAGCCGAATGCCGATTACGGTGAGCGTCTCGCCAAGATCCCGCACGGCGCCCTTGTCGAGCTCAATGACTGTGAGACCGAATCGACGACGATCGGCGGCCGCACCGGTCGGTGGTGTCTCGTAACCTATCGCGATCATACGGGTTGGGTATTTGACGCCTGGCTGGTCTATTGACGCTGCCGCTGTGCTATCCTCGTAAAGACCAAATTATGTTGAGCGGTTTTACGAGTCCACGGCGGGTTGTCATCACGGGTTTTGGCTGTGTGACACCTATTGGGACCGGCCGACGCGCGTTTTGGGACTCGCTCAAGGACGGTCGCAGCGGCATCCGACGGATCGAAAGTTTTGACACCTCTGAATTTACGGTCAAGATCGCCGGCGAGATACCCGATTTTGACTGGAAAGCTCAATTAAACCCCAAAGACATTCAGCACGTTCCGCGTACCGTACCGCTCGCGCTTGCCGCGGCGCGCGAGGCCGTCGACGATGCCGGTCTCGATACGGCCGGACTGACCCTCGAAGAAAAACAACAATTCGGCGTGATCCTGGGAACGGGCGGCGGTGGTCTTGCTTTCACCGAAAAACAGTTCGGCTATTGGTTTTCTGGCAACGCCGGCAAGGGCAGCATTTACACTATTCCCGCGTCGACACACGGGGGGCTTTCATCCGAACTGTCGATGGTATTCGGACTAAAGGGCTTGTCTCATATCGTATCGACCGGCTGCACCAGCTCGACAGATGCGATCTTTTACGCGGCACAACACATTGCTCTCGGCCGCCAGGACAGGTTTTTGGCCGGCGGCGTTGATTCGCCCATCTCGCCGGGAATTTTGAAAGGTTTTGAGGTGATGACCGTCTGTACAAAGGAATGGAACGATGAACCAGAAAGGGCATCGAGGCCCTTCTCGCGTGACCGTTCGGGTATCGTTATCAGCGAGGGAGCGTGGATATTCGTACTTGAGAGCATGGAAAGCGCGCGGGCGCGCGGCGCTCACATTTACGCCGAGATCGCCGGTTACGGGGCGACCTGTGACGCCTATCATCGCGTACGGCTTGAAGAGAACGGGGTAGAACCGGCTCGTGCGATGACAATTGCGCTCAAAGACGCCGCGATGTCACCGGCCGATATCCAATACGTAAATCTGCACGGAACTTCGACGCTTCTCAACGACAGGATCGAGACCCATGCCGTCAAGCTTGCATTTGGCGAGGCCGCGTATTCGATCCCGATGTCAGCAACAAAATCGCAGATCGGGCATCCGCAAGGGGCAACCGGAGCGGCGGGCATTGGTGCCGCTTTGCTGGCAATGAACGAAAACATTCTGCCGCCGACGATAAATCTCGATGTCGCCGATCCGGCATGCGATCTGGATTATGTGGCAAACAATTCGCGGCCGGGCAAGGTCAGCGCCGCCCTTTGTAACTGTATCGGCTTTGGCTCAAAAAATTCGGCGATCGTGTTAAAGAATAATGGAGAGCTAAAATGAAAGAGTGCGGCTCGTATTGCACGACCGCACTCGGTAGGTTTATTTGGTAGATAAAAGGACGGGATAGCGGCAGATGTCAGTTCACGGAAATAACTGCCGCGGATGGAAAATAGAACGAACCTGACGTCCTGAATTGATCGATATCGAAACGGCGTCTTGCTCCGCAAGAGAGACACGCCTGATACGAGTGGCCGTCAGGTGCGAACGGACGCGACAATTTCCTGTGCCGGCATCCGAATAATCTTCCCATTAAGCCGATCGCCCGTCCGATTTCGAACGGTTCTGGATCGCTCCGATCAACGGTTATCAACTTCTGTTCTAAAACTGCATGCATAACTTTTACACCTCGGACGACCCCGCTTAACAAGGCCGGGCCACGCTATAGAACGCTCGAAGTTTAAGGTTTTGCGTCGAATATGATGAAAAGCACCAATAAAAGTTTGCTTTAAAATTTGAAAAGATATGTAAAGACCAAAAGTTGTTCGATATTCTTAAAACGTCAGCACCTTTTCGCTTATCGGCTGAGTTTCGATAAAATCAATCAAACCTTCCGGAGAAAAAAGAATGAAAAAGTCAGTTTTGACCCTTTTTGCCGTGACGATCATTGCGGCGAGCCTGCCGGCAAACGCGTTTGCCTGGGACGACGTCGGGCATAAGATAACGGCATATGTCGCGTGGCAGCGAATGACGCCCGCCACGCGCGAGAATGTGATACGCGTTCTCAGACAGGCACCCGAGGATGCACAGCTCTCTACGTTTTACGCGCTCTACGGCCCTGAGCCGGAAGAGACCAGAAAGCGGGAATTCTTTGAGCTCGTTGCGTCGTGGGCTGATATTGTGCGCGACCGGTCGTTCGAAACTCGGTACAAAAAATATCACAAGAGCAATTGGCATTACGACGACATATTCTGGCGGCAGGTCGACGGCAAAGCCCAAATGGTTACCGGCATGGAAGAAGGCGGACAAGGTATCAAGCGGCTGATCGAATTCGACAAAGAGCTGCGCGATGCATCGACGCCGGATAAGGAAAAAGCGATCGCGATCGCCTGGCTGATGCATATCGGCGGGGACCTTCACCAGCCGCTTCACACGTCGGGCCGCGTAACTGATCTGGAGCCTAAAGGCGATCAGGGCGGCAACCTGTTTTTGCTCTCGCCACAGGGAACACCGCGTGCCGATCAACTGAATCTGCACTGGTTCTGGGATTCGATCGTCAGCCGATCGATGCCGCCGCGCGGCGAGATCTGCGGCCGCCAATATGTCGAGCAGACCGCCGATCGGATGATGAAAAGATTTCCGTTCTCAAAATTGCAGCCGCGCCTCGAAATTGGGCGATATGAGGAGTGGAAAAAAGAAACCTTTGACCTTAATACGACACAGGTCTTCCGGTCAGACATGAAACGCAATCAGATCCCGACGGCCGCCTACCGCAAAAATGCGTTTCTCGTCGCTGAACAGCAATTAGTTCTCGCGGGCTACCGGCTGGGCGAGACGTTGAACAGCATCTTTGGCAGCATGCAGCCGCCGACTCGGGCCGCCAGATAACCGGCTGATATTTAATGGATCCAAAGGAAATTCTCGAATATTTCAGATCGCGACAGCCATCGATGATCAATGCGATCAGTGAGATCGTCGAGATCGAATCGCCGTCGCATGATCCCGAACGGAACAGAAAGGCCGCCGACTGGGTCGAAGCTGCGTTCCGCGGCATTCCGATCGATCTTTCGATCGAACGGATCGCGGCCGAGGGTTTTGGCGATCATCTGCTGATAAAGGCGTTTCCCGAAAACAAAAAAGGCGTTCTCGTTCTCGGACATATCGATACCGTACATCCCGTTGGGACGAAAGAAAAAAACCCCACGCGTGTGGAAGACGGCCGAATGTACGGCTGCGGCATCTTCGATATGAAGGCAAACGTCGTGGTGATGATCGAGGCGCTTCGATATCTTGCCCAGACAGGCATACGGCCGCCGCTGCCCCTGACATTTCTGCTCTCGTGTGACGAAGAGGTCGGTAGTTTTTCGGGCCGCGAGCTGGTCGAGAACGAGGCTGTCGATTCGGAATTCTGCCTTGTGTGCGAACCGTCATCGCTGGGCCGCGTAAAGACGGGCCGGAAAGGGACAGGAGTGTTTACGCTTAAGGCGCACGGCCTTCCCGCCCACGCAGGCCTTGAGCCGGAACGCGGCGCAAGTGCGATTCTGGAGCTGGCGCGCCAGATCGAGAAATTGCAGGCGCTCAACGATCCGTCGGCCGGGACCAGTGTTAACGTTTGCACGATCCGCGGCGGCACGACCACTAACGTAATTCCCGAACACGCCGAATGCACGATCGACGTGCGGTTTACCTCGACTGCCGCAGCAAAGCGGATATTAAGCGTCCTTCGCACCCTCAAGCCCTTCGACGAGCGGGTCACACTGTCGGTCTTGGGTGATATCAACCGTCCGCCGATGGAGCGGACCGCGGCCGTGGCAGCTCTTTACGAAAAGGCACGTTCGATAGCAGCGAGTTTCGATTACGAACTCGGTGAAACACAGGTCGGCGGCGGGTCGGACGGAAATTTTGTCGGGGCATTGGGCGTTCCGGTTCTCGACGGCCTGGGAATCTTCGGCGACGGCGCGCATACTTTACATGAACATATTTTGGTAAGCGATATTGCAAAGCGGGCGACGCTCGTTACGTTATTATTAGCTGCCGGATAGGACGATGAGAAAGGACGAAGGGCCCTATATCAAAGATAGCCGCGGTTTGCGTATCGCCGCTCTAATCGCGGTGTTTCTCGGTGGGGTTGGCTCGCTTTTCCTGATGTTTCGTATTGGGCAGAGTAACCCATCAATTATATTGATGGCAATGTTTACCGTCTGGGTGGCGTCGCCGTTCGTCGGACTGGCAGCAGGTGCCGCAGTCTTAAAGCGTTGGCAGTTAATTAATGAGACAATGCTCTACTGCCTGATGCTGGTCATCCCAGCTGTATCGCTGGCTCTTTATATCGATGTTTATCTGAGGCCAAGGCCGCAACCCGCATTTATGTTCTTGGTTGTTCCGTTTTGCTCGTGGCTGGCCATGCTTTTATTCTTCCTTGCACAGGCGTTTATGACACGGAGACGTTCAGCAAATTAGCCCGACAAGGTTGAATAGAGTTTTTATTGCCGGTCAATTAAAATTTTCGGAGGCGCATCCTGTCCGGTGATGGGCGCGGTCTTCAAAACCGTCTGTGAGCTTGCGAGAGCAGGCTTGGGTGGGTTCGACTCCCACACGCCTCCGCCAATCGATATGAAAGAGTGGATCTCTCTCAACATGACGCCTGGTATCGGGCCGCGGGCGGCGACAAAACTGCTTGAGCGGTTCGGGTCGGCGGATGCGGTATTTCACGCTCGGCGGTCGGAACTCGAATCGTTGCGCATACAGCCTGAGACGATCGAGAGCATCATCAAGCGCGAGTTTGACGTGAAGGCCGCGGGTGAGTTGGAGCGCGTCAAAAACCTTGGCGGCGATATATTGACACTCGACGACGGCAGTTATCCGTCGCTCCTGCGCGAGATCGCCGACCCGCCTATAACACTCTACGTTCGCGGTAATTGGGAGGCGTGTCTTGAGATGCCGTGCGTGGCGGTGATCGGTTCGCGGATGTGTTCGACGTATGGTGAGAACGCTGCCGAAATGCTTTCGCGTGATCTCGCATCGCGTGGTATCTGCATCATCTCGGGGCTCGCACGCGGCATCGATACGGCCGCGCATCGCGGCGCCATTCGCACCGGCGGCAAGACCGTGGCCGTACTGGGTACCGGCATCGACGGTGCGTATCCCAAAGAAAACAAGAAGCTTATCGATGAGATCCTGGCATCGGGCGGCGCCGTCGTTTCACAGTTCCCGCTTGGCACGCCGCCGTTAAAGGACAACTTTCCGTACCGAAACAGAATCATAAGCGGGCTAAGCCTGGGAGTATTGATCGCCGAAGCGTCAGAAAGAAGCGGCTCTTTGATAACGGCGCGGCTTGCCATGGAACAGAACCGCGAGGTAATGGCAGTGCCGGGCAATATTACGTCGGGCAACTCGTACGGGACCAACTATCTGATCAAGGCCGGAGCAAAACTTGTGCAGCAATGGCAGGACGTAGTAGCCGAGCTGCCGAGCGAGATCGCCGCCGCGATCCTGCCGCCAAAGGTCGAGAAAGCGGGGGAGCCGAAGGCAGAAAGAAAAGATGCGGTACCCGAAGGCCTGACCAAGGATGAGAAAACTGTATGGCTGATGCTTGCGGCTGACGAATCCAAGCACATCGACGATCTTTTAGAGAGATCGGGCCTTTCATTCGGCGAGCTGAATGCCGCTCTGGTCAGTCTCGACATTCGCGATCTGATACGCGTTTTGCCGGGAAAATTTTATGCCCGGCGGATATGAGGGGCAAGTATTTTGTCCTTCGGACAACGCGCGGATTGTTCACTCGGCCGATTGACAGGCGTAAAGTTTAGGTGTTAGAAGTCAGAATGTCAGAAAGCGAAATAGGCTTCTGACATTTTTTTCAGCCTGCGACGTGGACGGTTCCGCATTTCCGGGCTGCTGCAAGCCACGCCGGTTTTGCGGAAGGACAATGGGTTTTTGATCTTATGTCGAAGAATTTGGTAATAGTCGAATCGCCTGCTAAGGCAAAGACGATCAATAAATATCTGGGCTCGGATTACACCGTGCTCGCCTCGATCGGTCATATTAAAGACCTGCCGATGAAGGAGCTCGGAGTCGACGTCGATAACAATTTCGAGCCGTCGTACGTGGTCATTCCCGATACAAAAAAGCGCAATAATAAGAAGATAGTCTCAGACCTGAAAAAGGCCGCAAAAGCCAGCGAAGCGATCTATCTGGCGGCCGACCCCGACCGCGAGGGCGAAGCGATCTGTCAGCACCTGGCCGAAGAGATCGTACCGAAAAACGGGAGACAAAGCGTTTATCGCGTGATGTTCAATGAGATCACGAAAAATGCGATCCAGGAGGCGTTCAAGCAGCCCAAACAAGTAAATCGTGACCTCGTCGACGCGCAGCAAGCCCGCCGCATTCTAGATCGCCTCGTTGGCTATAAGGTGTCGCCGATCTTGTGGAAGACCATCGGCGGAAAGCTTTCCGCCGGGCGAGTTCAGACCGTTGCAGTTCGGCTTGTTGTCGAACGCGAACGCGAGATCGAAGCTTTTGTACAGACAGAATATTGGACGATCGCGGCAAATCTTTCGGCAAAGCTGCCGCCAAAATTCGATTCAAGGTTATATAAGATCGACGAAAAGACGGTCAAGACTGGGAAATTTGACGAGGACCTAAAGCCCGGCGAGGTCCATATAAAGGAAGAGAGTCAGGCCGGCGAAATAGTCGCCGAAGCCGGCAAGCAGCATTTTGTTGTCGATTCGGTCGCGACCAAGGAACGAAAGCGGAATGCGACGCCGCCGTTCATTACGTCAAAGCTGCAGCAGGACGCGTCGCGAAAATTCGGCTTTCCCGTAAAAAAGACGATGATGCTGGCCCAGAAACTTTACGAGGGCATCGAGCTGGGCAGCGAAGGGGCCGTTGGTCTGATCACGTACATGCGTACTGACTCAACGCGTGTATCCGACGCGGCTTTGAACGAGGTCCGCGGATTTATCGGCGGCAGCTACGGCGAACAATACCTGCCGGCTAAACCTAATTTCTATAAGTCGAAAAAGGGCGCACAGGACGCACACGAAGCCATTCGTCCGACCGACGTTTCGCGAACGCCTGAAAGTCTTGCAAATCGACTCGGTCCCGACGAGCTGAAACTCTATCGCCTGATCTGGCAGCGATTTGTGGCGTCACAGATGGCTCCGGCAATATTCGATCAGACGACGATCGATATCGCCGCCGGCAGATTTATGTTTCGTGCGACCGGCTCGGTCCAGAAATTCGACGGTTTCCTGAAGGTCTATCAGGAGGGCCGCGACGAAAAACCGCAGGAAGGCGAGGACGAAGACGAAGAGCGGTCGCTGCCGCTGGTGACAAAAGGCGAAGCGCTCGAGCTGAATTCCGTCACACCGGAACAACATTTTACCGAGCCGCCGCCACGATATTCCGAAGCAACGCTTGTTAAAGCGCTCGAAGAAAAAGGCATCGGCCGGCCGTCGACATACGCGGCCATCATGACCACGATCCAGGACCGAGAATACGTCGAAAAGGTCGAAAGCCGCTTTCACCCGACACCGCTCGGAACGACCGTCAACGACCTTTTGGTAGCGAGCTTTGACGATATTTTCAACACCGCATACACGGCCCGTATGGAAGAAGAGCTTGACGAGATCGAAGACGGAAAGCTCGACTGGCGAAATGCGCTTCACGAATTTTACGGCAAGTTCTCAAAAGATCTCGCAAATGCCGCCGAGACCATTAAGAACAAGAAAAAGATGGAGATCCCGACCGACGAGATCTGTGAGAAATGCGGTGCCGGGATGGTCATCAAATTCGGCAGGTTCGGCCAGTTTCTGGCGTGTTCGAATTATCCCGAGTGCCAGAACACACGCGAGGTCGGAAGCAAGAAAGCGGCCGCCGAATCCGGCGACGGCACCGGCAAACAGGCCGAAGAGATCCCGGCATGCGAGCTCTGCGGACGCGAAATGTCCTTGAAAAAGGGCCGTTTCGGATCGTTTTACGGATGCACCGGTTACCCGGAATGCAAAAATATCAGAAAGATCGCAAAAGGCGACACTAAACCGGCCGCTCCGCCGGTGCCACTTGACGAGATCTGCCCGAAGGACGGTGCAAATCTTGTTATCCGACAGGGAAGATTCGGCGAATTCATCTCTTGCTCGAATTATCCCAAATGCGATTACGTCAAGCGTGAGACGGTCGGCATCCCGTGCCCGAAATGCGGCGGCGATATCGCCGTCAAGAAATCGAGGCGCGGCAAGATCTTTTACGGATGTGCGAATTATCCAAAATGCGACGAGGTCTATTGGGATAAACCGGTCGAGCAGGCCTGTCCTCAGTGCTCCGCCCCTTTCCTTTTAGAAAAGACCACAAAACGCGACGGAACCGTGCGTTATTGCAAAAATGAGGATTGTGATTATAAAATGGCTGTCGCAAGCGCAAATTTGTCGACTGATGAGGCAGGTAAGATAACGGCCTCGGCCGATTAGTTCGAATGAACGAAAACATTCAGTTCCTGCAGGCGTTTCTAAAAAACCCGGCAAAGGTTGGCTCAATTGCGCCCAGTTCGCCTGAATTGGCCCAAAAGATGATCGATGGGCTGCGGCCGTCGAGCGATCGTGTAGTTCTCGAGTTAGGCGTCGGCACAGGCGCTATAACCCGTTCATTGCAGGAACGCGGCGCTGACGGCACGTCATATCTGGGGATCGAGCTTGACGGCCATCTGGTCAGATCGCTTCGTCGGAATTATCCTCAACTCTCTTTTATCCGAGGAAACGCGGTCGATGCGGCGGCGATCCATAAACGGTCGGGTCTCGGACAGGTGGGCTACGTCATATGCTGTCTTCCGTTCGTTTCGCTGCCGAATGAGGTCGGCGAAAAGATCCTTTTAGAGATCGATAAATTCATGCAGCTCGGCTGCACGTTCCGGACATTTCAGTATGCCCACGGATACTATTTTCCGTCGGCGATAAAGCTGCGCAAATTCATGCGCGAGCGATATGGCAAATCAAAACGAAGCCCTCTGATCGTCAAGAATGTACCGCCGGCTTACACGCTAACCTGGTCGACGCTCTGATATTTTGCCGGCCGTCGGCGGAAATTTTCTGTTTTAGACTTTCACGCACGCTCAAACTGCAGCTCTAGGAGAAATCAAAATGCTACGACGTAAAATTATAGGCGGTGTTCTCGTTTACGCCTTTTTAATGCCGGCGTTCGCACTGGCACAGACCTCGGCTGTCACATCAGAAAGAGGTACGACGACATCGGCCGTCAAAGTATATTCCGCCCCGAAAGTTGTTATCGATAAGATCCGCGACGAGGGACAAAATCATTCACAGGTAATGCAGACGCTAAGCTATCTGACCGACGTCATCGGAGGGCGGCTGACGAATTCACCTAATATGAAACGTGCGAACGAATGGACGCGCGATACGATGGCGAAATGGGGAATGCAGAACGCGAAGCTCGTAGCGTGGGGCCCGTTCGGCCGCGGCTGGTCGCTGAAAAGCTTTTCGGCAGAGGTGATCGACCCACAGACGATTCCTGTAATTGCATATCCGAAAGCGTGGTCGCCGTCGACCAAGGGCGTTGTGACGGCCGATGTCGTTTACCTGGACATAAAAACAGAAGAGGATTTTGCCAAATACAGAGGCCAGCTGAAAGGAAAGATCGTCCTGATCTCGCGTCCTCGCGATATCAAGGCGGATTTTGAAGGAATGGGAACTCGCCGGACAGATGAAGAGCTGGTAAAACTTGCCGATGCGCCCGATCCGGCCAACGCTGCACCGCGCCAACCCCAGGCGGCGAATCAGCAGATGACGCCGCAGCAGCAGGAACGAGCGGCACTTTTCGCGGTGCAGGCAAAGATCGGAACATTCATTTTTGACGAGGGCGCGGCGGTCGTCGTCGATAACAGCCGCGGCGGCAGCGGCGGAACGCTCTTTGTTCAGAGCGCCAGCGTCACACAACCGCCTGCAC
>JBDTMQ010000160.1:0-3846 GCA_039934155.1 Acidobacteriota bacterium
AGCCACGCTAAACTCGACATTCAGCTATTATATCCGCGAAATGGATACTAAACGCCCTTTAATTTGTTCGGGAAGCTCGTTATAAATAAGTCATTTTTGGAGACGGCAGAAAGACTGATTCTCAGTGCTCAGGTCCGAGATACTTGACACAAAGCTCGCGCATTTCTTCGATCACGACCGGCTTTGAAACCACCTCGTCAAACCCGTACGCGCCGGCATCGTCTATATAATCGCGGCCGTAGGCCGTAACTGCGACGATCGGCACGTTGGCACATTCTTCTGTGGCCCGTATAAGTCTGGCCGATGTAATGCCGTTCATGATCGGCATCGCGACATCCATCAATATAAGATCAGGGTGCCCAAGCCGGGCTTCGTCGAAGGCTTCACTGCCGTCCCGGGCTTCGATGACCTCATAGCCGAACGATTCGACCATGAATTTCGTCATAAATCTTATATCCGGATGATCTTCAGCGATGAGAACTGTTTTATGCATCGGGGAGCTCAACTAACTACATTGCACGGACGGTAAGAAAAAGCATTTTTGCCTTGAACTCGAACGTCCTAAAATCGCGCACGGTTCTGTTAAGCGCTTTACATAGGCAAAAATTGTGCCCTTTCTTTTAAACAAAGCAAAACCTGATCCGAGAACATATGGATTCTTTTCGCATAACAAGGATAACCATTGTTTCTCCAAAAGTTTAATGTTAATATCGCCTCGAAATGCACCAGCCCCAAAAAACATTTCTCGATCGTCTCCGTCGGCCGCTGTCTGGTTTTATTACGATATGGCTGACCGGCATTGTGATGCTGTTTTGCTGCGGGCCGCTGGAAGGAGCTTCGCACAGCATCGCTGCCGCCCCTGTCGAGACCGGACACAGCGACCACGCGACTCGAGTGAATGAAAATGCGGATCTCCAGGTAAGTGTCGCTTCTTCAGCCTCATACTGCGAAATCTTTGGATCGCTTTTCAATCACGATCGGAAGGTCGAACGGGGTAGTTTATTCGATCTAAAAACTGCCTTTCTTCCGGCTGCATATTATCCCCCTGCGATAGTCTTGGCGACGACACCGTTGCTGCTCCACGCTCGCGCAAGTTTTTCTGTCGGCCGGTCAAAAGTCTTCATTAAGAATCGGTCGATCCGGATTTAGAGTGATGCGAGACGTTTTTTCTGTGTTCCGCGCAGATGCGCGGGACGCTTACCCGCATAACTTTAATAGGAGAAAGCTCATGAAAAAGAAGCTTATTTTTGTATCTTTAGCGGTAATTATGCTGGCACTGGCGATCGTTGCATTTGCCTTTGATCAGACAGCCGTCAAAACTGACATAACCAAGCACCACTGCTGCGGTTCCTCGAGTTCCTGCCCGATGAAAGGCAAGATGACAACAGCCGACGCCGACGCCTCGAAGTGCTGTGACTCGGATAATTGCTGCTGCAAGGGTGACGGGGCCGCCTGCCCGATGAAGGGTCACGAGCAGGGCGAGAGTATGGCCGGCCATCACCAGATGGCAAGCGAAAATACTCTGGCCGGTGAACAGACAAGCAAGGAAGCGTGCTGTGATTGCGATTGCTGTAAAGATAAAGCAAGCGCCTGACCGACACGTTCGATAGAAGAAAAGGAGGTCCTGGTCGGCCTCCTTTTTTATTTTTTGAAATCGAGCTTATTTGGCGACAGACTCGCGCCGCCATTAATTGCGTCGGCGTGTGACATTCTCTATAATCGCGTCGAATAACTCTTCGAAAACTTTGGATGATAATGCAATCGCCCCCGAACGAAGTTACCGGAATGTTGATCGAGATGACAAATGGCAACCAAGAGGCCGTCAACCAGATCCTTCCGCATATTTACGACGAGCTCAAACGTCTCGCCAGCAGTTATCTTCGCCGAGAGCGCGCCGATCATACTCTTCAACCAACAGCCCTGGTACACGAAGCGTATATGAAACTCATCGATCAAAAGCGTGTTCAATGGCAAAACCGCGCACATTTTTTCGGGATCGCGGCTCAGGTCATGCGCCGCATATTGATGGATCATGCCCGAAAGCATCAGGCCGGCAAACGCGGCGGTGAAGCAGAAAAGCTGCAATTGGAAGAAGAGATCCTGGTGGTTTCGCACGACAAATCAGCTGAGTTGATAGCCCTTGATGATGCTTTGCAGGCGCTGGCAGCCATCGACGAACAGAAATCGAAGATAGTCGAATTGCGATATTTTGGCGGATTATCAATAGAAGAGACCGCTGAAGTGATGGGCGTGAGCGTTCCCACGATCAACCGGCAGTGGCGTATGGCCAAAGCGTGGCTCTATTCACAGCTTTCCGCTGACTAAACCCTTTTCACGATCACAAGCGTGATGTCGTCATTGGCGGGAGCCGTCAGGGTAAAGGCCGATAGTGCAGACTCGACCTTGTCGCGGATCCCGGCTGCCGAAGCGGTACGATTTCTTTTTACCACATCCGACAGTCGATCCAGACCAAATTCCTCATCATTTGGATTAACGGCCTCTGAGACGCCGTCAGAATAAACAACGAGTACTTCGCCGGATTCGAGTCGCGTCGAGCCGACATCAAAATCGGCTCCGGGCATGATCCCCAACGGAAAACCTCCGGAAGAAAGCTGGTCGATCGAACCGTCCTCGCGGCCGACGAGGGGCGGGTTATGTCCGGCGTTGATGAACTGAATATCACCTGTTAAGGGGTCGAGTTCGGCCATGAACAACGTCACAAAACGATTGGTTGGCGTATTATCGGCAAGGTATTGATTGACCGACGTGATCGTTTCGTGCAGCGATCGCTGGGTCGAGACCTGGGCGTGAATCGATGCATGAAGGCTCGACATAAGGAGCGCAGCTGCCGTGCCCTTTCCCGACACGTCGCCAAGCGCGACCAGAATCTTTCCATCAGGCCTGGGAATGAAATCATAGTAATCGCCGCCGATCTCGTAACATGAGAAGGAAATGCCCTGAAACTCGTAGCCATTTATTTCAGGCGGAGCCATTGGCTGAAGCCGCTGCTGGATCTCAGTGGCTAATTGAAGCTCGTGCTCCATCCGCTCGCGCTCGATCCGTTCCTCGAGCAGTTTGGCGTTTTCGACGCGGATCGATGCGACCGACGCCAGGGTCGTCAGTATGTTAAGATGCTCTTCGGTAAAGGTGGTCTCCCATGTCGGCGAGTCGGCATAGATGATACCGAAGACATTGCGTTCGTCGACGCTCAGTGGAACGGCAAGCACCGAACGAATGCCCTGAAGAGCAATTGTCTGGCTGGCGAAGCGCGGGTCGTGCTGGGCATCGGCCGTCAGGACCGATTTACCGTTCTTGACGACCTCGTCCATAACGGTCCGGCTGATCCGCACTTCCTGGAGCGGCGTCTCACTCGACCGCTCGCGGGCGACCATTATTTTCATGCCGTCGGCAGAATCCTCTTCGCGAAGCATAATGATGCAACGGTCCGCTGGAACTGCCTCGAATACGAGAGCGGCAACTTGCTCGAGTGTTTCCCCGAGCCCGCGGGCCGAAAGCAATGCAACTCCGACCTTGCTGATAAGCCCGAGCAGATCGTTACGGGACGAGAACTGTCCCTTTAACAGCTCGGTGGTCGGTATCCGCCGGCTCTGGAACGAAATCGTCTTCGAAGGATCAAGTGCCTCGGTGTGGTCCGTGATAAGCGTCGCATTCGGCACCGAGCTTTCTCTTTCTTCGTCAAAAACGATACGCGTTTCGCCTATTTGGATCTCGCCGCCGGAAATGAGCGGCACAGACGATTTTACCGGTATGCCCTCGTAACGCGTGCCATTGGCCGAGCCTAGATCCTGAAGCCAATATCCGTCGCCTTCCTTGCGGACCTCAGCG
>JBDTMQ010000161.1:0-4662 GCA_039934155.1 Acidobacteriota bacterium
CCGATCGCTTCACCGGCGATCGACGAATCGACGCCTCAACCTCTACCTTTTCCTCTCTATTCGCAAACTCCCGCCTTATCGGAGCGGAACGGATCCACGTCGCTTATGATACCGGTAAGCGGCGTCACGGCCGATCAGTTGACCGACACATTTGAAGATGCACGGTCCGAGGGCCGAACACATGAGGCCATCGACATTCCGGCAGCGGCTGGTACTCCTGTTATTGCTGCAGCGGACGGACGCATCGTCAAATTTTGGGACAGTCGCCTCGGCGGCATCACGATCTATCAGTCAAGCGCCGACGAGAAATTCTTTTACTATTACGCACACCTTCAGAAACGCGCCGACGGCCTGCGCGAGGGAGAGATCGTTAGACGAGGCACTACGATCGGCTTTGTCGGCGATACAGGTAACGCGGGCGCCGGCAATTACCATCTTCATTTTGCCGTTTCTGAAGTGGTCGATTCCAAACGCTATTGGGATGGGCGTGCTATCGATCCTTATCCACTGCTGAAAAGTGGGGCGTCGGCTCGCTAAATGCACCCAGACCGGCATCTCGGAACGGTTTTTGCTGTTTTGTTTCCCTATGTGTATCAAATCCACTCTAATTGCGTTGCGCCGCCTCGCTCACCGTCGTTGGTTTGCGAGCGATCGAATATTTTCCGCAGTCGTTGTTTTGGCTTTCACTGGCTGTCTGATCTCCTGTGTGGACGACAAGCGCCCGGAAAATTCGAATATTCAGAATGTTTCAAATGTGAACCAGCCGATTCCTGTCTCTAATTCGAATACGAGCTCGACGGCTGTGAAGTCGCACGACCCGGTGACACTGCCTTTGATCGATGCGATGCTTAGCGATGAGCAGTTTGCCGAAGAAGCAAGGGCGGTCACAGGTCTCTCGCTGGAAGAATTGACAAAAGTACGCGATGCCGCCCGCGACGCCGTATTAAAGCTGAATGAGAGCGAAAGCGACGACAGCCGCTCAACCCGTGCTGCCGAGACCCGCGCAAAAGAAAAAATTGAATCAATTATCGGTGCCGGAAAAGCTACGGCATTTATCGCGTACATTGGCCAAAAGACGTCGGGCGACGATCTTGACCGCCTTACAAGTGCTGCGCCCAATGCTGTCCCATCTGATACGCGGATCGTTGTTAACGCCCCGGCATACAGGATGGATATTTTTCGCGACGGAAAGCTGGTCAAAACTTACAGCGTTGGCATCGGCTACCCCGAATTTCCGCTTCCCGCGGGTCTGAGAAAAGCTCAGAAGATAATCTTTAACCCGACCTGGACGCCGCCTGACGAGCCTTGGGTAAAAGGCCGCTTTGCGCCCGGCAAAACAGTAGAGGCAGGCAGCCGTCACAATCCGCTGGGCCCAATAAAAATTCCTATCGGTTTGCCGTCGTTGATCCATGGGGGAAAGGCTCCGGGCAAAATCGGGACATTCGCTTCGCACGGATGCGTAGGATTAACGAACAAACAGATCAACGAATTTGCGATCGATCTGGCAAGTCTCTCAGGCAGCTCGCTCACTACCGATGAGATCCAAAAATATCTTTCTGACGCGTCGAAAACCAAGGAAGTTGATCTGACGGAAGCGGTACCGGTAGAACTGCGTTACGAAACTATCGTCATTTCTGACGGGAAGCTGACGATCTATCGCGACGTTTACGAACGAGGCACTAACACCGAGGCAAACCTGAAACGAGTATTTGACGCAGTCGGCGTTTCGTTTGATTCGTTGGATTCGGCTGAAAAAGAAAAGATCCTGTCGGCGTTGAACGAGATGGCGGTCGATGCCCAGGGCCAGCCGGTGGATGACACAAACGATGCCAAGAACGAGACAAATTCGAAAAATACCAGCGGAAAGGTGACGAGGTCGATCAAAGGAAAAAAGATGATCGAGATCCCGCTTTCAAAGCTCGTCGGCAAGGGCTATCCGCCGCCGGCAAACGCCTGATAAGCTTCGGTTTACGCTCGAAACTGGGAAACAATTTCTTGAACGGCGTCGAGGTGATCCTTCATATAAACGTCGTTTTCAATAAATGGAACGCGAGTTCTGACCTGGTCAAAAACCGGCCGAGTGCCGTCTGCAAGCTTGAGGTCGACGCCGGCTCTCCGCCGCCGGAGATCGATCGCCTGGGCCGCACACAATAGTTCGATGGCGAGGATCGATTCAAGATTTTTTCGAATTTGGCTCAGCTTCAACGCGGCCGTGGCACCCATCGAAACATGGTCCTCGACATTTGCCGAGCTCGGAATAGTGTCCACACTTGCCGGATGAGATAGGATCTTGTTTTCGGTACACAAGGCGGCAGCCGTGTATTGGACGATCATAAAACCGGAATTCAAACCGCCATTCTCTGTCAGAAAAGCAGGAAGCACATGGGCATTTGACGCTTCGTCGGTCAGCCGCATCGTCCGCCTTTCAGAAATATTGCCGAATTCAGACAGCGCGATCGCAAGATAATCGAACGCCAAAGCAAGCGGCTCACCGTGAAAGTTGCCGCCCGAAATGACATCAATACATGTCCTGCCGTCGATGTCATCCCCCGCGGCGTCGACAAAGATCAAAGGATTGTCGGTTACGGCGTTCAGCTCGATCTTTAAAAGCCAGTCAGCATATGCTATGGCATCCCGGCAGGCGCCGTGCACTTGCGGGATACATCGCAACGTGTAAGCATCCTGTACATTCATCGGATCGCGGCCGCGCAAGAACCCGCTGTTGGCAAGGATGCGGCGCATGTTTGCAGCGCACTCTACCTGCCGCGGATGCGGACGCAAACTGTGTATCCGCTCGTCAAAAGCTTCGATAGTTCCGTTCAGCGCCTCCATCGAAAGAGCACCGGCTATGTCGGCGAGTTCAGCTAGAAGACCCGATCGCCAGGTTTCGATAAGTCCGACGGCGGTCATAACGGTCGTACCGTTAGTCAATGCCAGTCCTTCTTTCGCGGAAAGCACCGCGGGTTTCAGGCTGCATTCCGCTAGAATATCGCGGGCCGCCCGAACCTCGCCTTTGAATTCGGCTTTTCCCTCGCCTATCAAAACGCATGCGAAATGGGCCAATGGCGCGAGATCGCCGCTTGCGCCAAGACTCCCTTTTTCAGGGATCACGGGATGAATTCCGAGATTCAGGAATGCGAGGATAAGTTCCAGTGTAGCCGTGCGAATGCCCGAGTGACCGCGGGCGAGTGTATTCGCACGGATCAGCATTATGGCACGTACTGTCGCCGTGTCGAACGCGTCGCCAACACCGACGGCGTGACTCAAGACGATGTTCCTTTGGAGCAGCCCGACCTCATCCCGGCTGATTATCTTGTTCTTGAACGCGCCAAATCCGGTTGTGATCCCGTACGCGATCTCGCCTCGGGTAAGCAGCTCATCGACGGCGGCAGCACATCGCTCGACCGCCTTTTTTGCGTTCGCCGCTAGGACCACATTCGGTACGCCGGGATCGCCGTAGGCGACAGCCGTTACTTGTTCGAAGGTCAGGTTTTCACCGTCCAAAACGATCTCATTCATATTCGTTACGGCCTGTCTGCGGCCGGCGGCCAAACCTGTTCTCCGGCCGAGATGACGGTCCCGACCGGGCCGCCGCCGAATTCGTACATTATTTCGCGGTGATCGGTCGCATTGAGGATCAAAAGGTCGGCCCTCTTTCCAACCTCGATCGATCCGGTGACTCCGACCACGCCGATAGCGGACGCCGCATTTATCGTTGTCGCATTCAAACATTCGGCTGGAAGCATACGCTGGTACCGGCAGGCGATCGCCATCGCCATCGGTTGTGAAGGGCACGGCGCAGAACCGGGATTGTAGTCGGTCGAAAGCGCAATTGCGCAGCCGGCATCGATCAAGTCCCTAGCGTTCGCAAACGTACTGCTGCCGAAATTAAAATTGACCGTAGGCGTGATAACACCGATCGTTTCCGACGCGGCCAGCAATGCGATCTCCCCTTCAGAGATTTGGTCAAGATGATCGATCGACGCGGCATTCAGTCCTATCGCCATTCTGCTGGCGCCAATGTTAGTGAATTCGTCGACGTGAGCTTTAAGCCTAAATCCAAGCTGTCGGGCAGTATCAAGGATCCGTTCCGACTGGCCGGTATCGAATGCATTTTTCTCGGCAAAAACATCGCAGAAGATAAGTTTTCCCGCGGACGGAAAATGTGAATTTCGGTACCAGTTCCACACAGCGGGCAGCATTTCGCTGCATATCAAGTCGACATAATCCGGTGTGTGTTCCCGGAATTCAGGCGGGACCGCATGGGCTCCTAAAAAGGTTGGAACGAGCTCCACCGAGTGGTCGCGATCAAGAGCGGCAATCGCCTCAAGCATCTTGATCTCGGTCTCAGTATCGAGGCCATAACCTGTCTTTACTTCGCACCAGGTCGTTCCGCACGCAAGCATCTTGTCGAGCCGACCTCTGCTCTCGTCGATCAACTCGGCCAGGTCAGCTTCGCGCGTCTGTCTCACGGTCGAAATGATACCGCCGCCGGCAGCGAGGATCTCCAGATAGTCGGCGCCCTTTATTTTTTGTTCAAATTCCGCCAGACGATTCCCGCCGAAAACAATATGAGTATGGGGGTCGACGAACGACGGGCATACCGCGCGTCCACCGGCGTCGATAACATTTGCCGAAGAGAATTGGCTTAGAACCTCATCG
>JBDTMQ010000162.1:0-6085 GCA_039934155.1 Acidobacteriota bacterium
ATGATAATGAGATGTCGATAGCTCCGGCAGTGGGTGCCCTGAGCGGCTATCTAAACCGGATCAAAGAGGCACAAAGCTATCAGCATCTTAAGGGCGAGATCGGCGACGCGCTCGAGAGCGTGCCGCATTTTGGCGAACGCCTGAGACGAGCCGCAAAGTCTGTAAAAGACGCCATTGCCGCAGCCGTCCTGCCAGGGGCATTGGTTAACGAATTAGGTTTCAGATATATCGGATACGTCGACGGACATAATGTTCCGATGCTTGTGCGTGCGCTCGAAGAGGCTAAAAAGGTCGAGGACGGTCCCGTGATCGTTCACGCCCTTACGACGAAGGGCAAAGGCTTTCCAAATCCTGAAAAGAATTATTACGCTTATCACGCCACCGGGCCGTTCGACCCAAAGACAGGTCTACCTTACAAATCGGGCAAAGTTGCCGCACCGTTATACACACAGGTTTTTGGCGATACTATGTGCGAGCTGATGGCAGCGGACGAAAAGATCGTTGCGCTGACAGCGGCAATGCCGGACGGTACGGGAATCGATAAGGTGCTGGAGAAATTTCCGGAAAGAGCGTTCGATGTCGGCATTGCCGAACAGCATGCCGTTACCTTTTGCGCCGGCATGGCTTGCGAAGGCCTAAAACCCGTCGCCTCGATCTATTCAACTTTTCTCCAACGTGGTTTCGATCAGCTCATACACGATGTCTGCCTTCAGAATCTGAACGTAACATTCGCGATGGACCGGGCCGGGATCGTCGGAGCTGACGGCCCGACACATCATGGACTGTTGGATATCGCGTACCTTCGCGGCTATCCCAACATCGTACTGATGGCGCCTAAAGACGAGGCCGAAATGCGCGATATGCTGCTGACCGCCATCGATCACGATGGGCCGGCAGCCATCCGGTATCCAAGAGGATCCGGAGCGGGTGTAGATATAAGTTCGGCACCCAAAATGATCGAAATAGGCAGAGCTGAAGTCCTCAGAGAGGGAACCGACACGGTTATTTTAGCGTATGGTTCAATGGTCTACCCGGCTGTCGAGGCCGCCGACCGCCTGATAAAAGACGGAATTAAGACCGCGGTCGTAAACGCGCGATTCGTTAAACCGCTCGACGCCGAAACGATCATACGGCTGGCCGAGAGTACCGCTTTGCTAGTTACCGTGGAAGAAGCATATTTGGCAGCCGGATTCGGTTCGGCGGTAATTGAGCTGCTCGAGCAAAATGCGATGCAGGACAAGGTCAGGGTCGTTCGAATGGGTGTGTCCGATGAGATCGTGCCGCACGGCGACCCAAAGGCCCTATTGGCAAAATACGGCCTTGATGCAAACGGCATTTACGACCGCGTCAAACAGACCTTGATCAGTATGGAAGATCAGCCGGCCAATAAACGCTTGAGGGCGGTCAAATAGCTGGCGTTAACAGCAATTATTAATGAAAAAAGAAGAAAAAAAGCCCAGCGGTATGCCGCTGGCGATCATTGTCGGAGCCTTTGTACTTTTGATCGTTGCGGCGTGGTGGTTTTATAATTCGTCGGCCCCAACGGCTCGGCAGAATTCTGGTACGGCCAACAATAATAACCGGACCCAGACACCGGTAAACGCCCCGCCGGGTGCAAACCCGCCACAGATGCTAGGTTCGCCGCAGGCACTTGTTACCGTCGAGGAATTCGCCGATTTTCAGTGCCCGACATGCGCTACGGTTCACCCAATGATGAAAGAGATCCAGTCCGCCTACGGCCAGCGCATCAAATTCGTTTTCCGCAATTATCCTTTGGCGATACCGGCGCACGACAAGGCGTACGAAGCGGCCGCCGCAGCCGAGGCCGCCGGCATGCAGGGAAAATTCTGGCAAATGCAAGATCAGCTTTTCAGCAACCAGCAAAAATGGAGCGGCAACAATGAGAATTATCGGCAGCTCTGGGCAGACTATGCCGGTAAGATCGGGCTCGATGTCGAACGTTTTAAGTCCGACCTCGCGTCTGTCGCCGCTAAATCCCGTGTGGATCTTGATCTTCAGCGTGGCCGCGGGTTGAACGTCAATTCGACGCCCAGCATCTTTATCAATGGCAGATTAGTTCCATATCAACAGCTGGATACGGTTTCTATACGCACTTTGATCGACAACGAGCTGGCCAAGGCGTCGGCGCCCAGCGTTTCGGGTAATTCAAATGCGGCCGGAAAGGAGCCGACAGCGCCGACCGCCCAATGAACCCAACCGCAAGCACCACTGCCGATCCTCACGGCGGTATCGCAAAGCTGCCGCTGGCTGCAGCGATCGTGGCAATGGTCGGACTTCTCGATTCGGTCTACCTGACGGTCAAACATTACACGGCAACCCCTGTCCCATGTTCGATAATCGAGGGCTGCGAAACCGTGCTGACAAGTGCGTACGCTGAGATCGGCGGAATACCTTTGGCCGCCTTTGGTGCGGCAGCGTATTTCGTCGCTTTTTCTCTCGCCATTCTCGCTGCATACGGCAATCGCACCATGTGGAAGTTATTCGGGCTTCAGGCTGCGGCAATGGCCCTCGTTACGGCCTGGCTGTTATATCTGCAGGGATTTGTGATCGGCGCCTTTTGCCAATTCTGTCTTCTATCTGCTGCCTCGACCTTTACATTACTGATTATTTTTCTCGCCTCGCAATACTTTCGGTCTAAACAAGCCGTGTGATCGCCGGCGCATCATGGCCACACGATTTGCCAAGAATGAAACCTGGCGATATCATTTTGCGTAAGAAATATTAGTACATAGATCAGGCCGCCGTTCTGCTGTCGCTAAAGGCAGCCGCAGCCGCAGCCCCTTTCTCTGCTTACACACTACAAATAGAGGAGTTAGCAATGCGAATCAAGGAGATTTTTGCAGGTCTGCTGGTTTTGACGTTTCTCATGGCGACGTGCGTATCGGCGCAGACAAGCGACAGACTGCCGGCAATCAAGTATAAGGAATTCACACTGAAGAACGGTCTTAGAGTCGTACTTCATGAAGATAAATCGACCCCGGTGGTGGCGGTAAACGTTTGGTACCACGTCGGATCTAAAAATGAGGTCGAAGGCCGGACCGGTTTCGCTCATCTCTTTGAACACATGATGTTCCAGGGATCAAGAAATTATAATACGGATTATTTCACGCCTTTACAGGAAGCGGGCGGCAGCATCAACGGCACGACCAACGAGGATCGTACTTATTATTACGAGACCGTTCCGTCAAACTTTTTGGAGCTGGCGCTGTATCTCGAAGCCGACCGCATGGGTGGGCTGCTCGAGGCAATGACGCAGGAAAAGCTCGATAACCAGCGGGATGTTGTTAAGAACGAGCGACGCCAGCGGGTGGACAACCAACCTTACGGAACTTCATTCGAGAAGATCGGATCGATCATGTACCCCAAAGGACATCCTTATAACTGGTCCGTGATCGGCTCGTTAGAAGATCTGCAGGCAGCATCGCTCGATGACGTAAAATCGTTTTTCCGGCAGTATTACGTTCCTAATAACGCGGTCCTGGTCCTGGCAGGCGACTTTAATGAAGCGCAGGCTCGTCAGTGGATCGAGAAATACTTCGGTCCGATAAAGAATGGACCGGCGATCACACGTCCAAATCCCAGCCAGCCGAAACTCGATAAAGAGATACGCACCGTCGTCGAAGACGCGGTCCCGCTGCCTCGCCGGTATATGGTGTGGCACAGCGTCAGGGCATACGCGCCTGACGAAGCCGCACTCGATATGCTTGGATTTATTCTGTCGTCAGGCCGCAACTCCAGGCTCCAGAGTAATTTGGTGTATGCCAAGGAAATGGCCCAACAGGTAAATGCTGGCAACAGCACCAGCGAGATCAGCGGAGAATTTCAGGTGACGGCCACAGCCAGACCGGGAAAATCCCTCGATGATATAGAAAAAGAGATCAATACCGAGATCGAGCGGATCAAGAGAGAACCGCCGACCGCAGACGAAATGTTGCGTGCGCGCAACTCGATCGAAGCACAGACGATCTTTCGTCTGCAGACAGTGCTTGGCAAAGGCGGGCAGATCAGCACCTTTACCGGCTATCTCAATAAGCCCGACTACTTCCAGACCGATCTCGACCGCTATCGGAAGGTGACCGCGGCGGATATTCAGCGGGTCGCAAATACGTATCTGACATCCAACAGACTCGTTATGAGTTATGTTCCGCGGCAAGGCGAAGCCCCGCGTGCCAACCGCGAAGCCAACAGGCCAACCTCTGTCGCGACGGAAAAGAAAGATGATGCGCTGATCGCTGAGCAATCCGCTAAGCTTCCCAAACCCGGACCAAATCCGAAGCTCGCGCTGCCTCCGATCGAGAAAGCAAAGCTTGCGAATGGCCTTGAGGTATGGATGGTCCAGCAGCATGAACTGCCGATCGTCTCGATGAATCTCGTGCTGCGTTCGGGCTCATCTAACGAGCCTGACAACCGTACCGGGCTGGCCAGTGTGACGACAAGCCTTTTGAACGACGGCACCGCTTCGCGAAGTGCAAGCGAGATCGTCAATCAGCTTCAGTCGATCGGTGCTTCGGTCAATGCGAACTCAGGCTGGGATTCGACAAATGTGTCGATGCAGACTTTGACCAGAAATCTTGATCAGGCACTCGACATTTATTCGGACATCATTCAGCATCCGGCCTTTCCGGCTAATGAGCTCGAAAGCCGCCGCGGCCGATCGCTTGTCGGGCTTCGACAACAGCGTTCGAACCCGGGTGCGATCTCGAATGTCGTTTACAACAAGGTACTTTACAAGGACCATCCCTACGGGAGGGAAACGACTGAGGCGACCATCAAAGCGATCACACGCGACGACATTGTCAACTATTACAATTCGACTTTCCGTCCAAACAACGGCGTTCTTATCGTCGTTGGTGACATCGACAAGACCGCACTTAAAGCGAAGCTTGAGAAGGCGTTCGCCTCATGGAAGCCGGGAGATGTAACAACGGCGTCATTGCCGGCTGCCGACACACTCGGTAAAACAGCGATCTATTTGGTCGATCGTCCGAACGCCGCTCAATCGGTTGTCTCGATCGGACAGGTGGGCATCGACCGGGCCAATCCGGATTATTTCCCTGTAGTGGTCATGAATTCGATCCTCGGCGGCGGCATCACATCCCGGATCAGCATGAACCTTCGCGAGGAGAAGGGCTACACCTACGGCGCCAACAGCGGCTGGAATTTCAGAAAAGGGGCCGGTCCGTTCTCGGCGGGTGGGAACATCCAAACTGCCGTAACCAAGGAAGCCGTTTTCGAGTTCATGAAAGAGCTGAACGGAATTCGCGGCTCGATCCCGGTTACACAGCGGGAGCTCGATTACAATAAACAGGCTTTGATCCGGCGTTATCCGGCGGCATTCGAAACCGTCGGCCAGGTCTCCGCCCAACTCTCTAACCTCGTCGTTTACGGTCTACCGGATTCGTACTTCAATGACTATATTGCCAAGGTCAACGCCGTCACGCTTGATGACGTCAACCGCGTGGCGAAGAAGTACCTAGATCCGGAAAAGATGGCGATCGTGATCGTCGGGGATCGTAAGGTGGTCGAACCAGGGCTTAAAGAGCTGGGCTACCCGATCAACATTTTGGACGTTGACGGGAATGTCGTAGCACAATAAAGCCGCTCAAAGTGGAAAATAGCGGGTCCCATCGCGGGTCCCGCTAATCTTATTAGGCCGCTTCTGCGTGACAGACAGGGCATTTAGCCTGAACTTCCTGGATAGCTTCGCTCACGTCCGGGACAAGCATCTGGCAGGCATCGCAATAGGCATTGCGATGATAGCAGCCTAGATCGTATGCAGGTTTTCCCTGGCGATCGGTGATAAAACTAACAGTTGTGTCTTTACCGCAAATCGAACACTTAACGGCCGAGCCTTCGGTTATTTGTGTCATTATCTACCTCACATTGTTTCCGGCGATAATAGCACATGCCTAAGAGACGCGAGACCATCCAATGTCATTTATGCCGCTTTTCTCCGGTTATCGCTTTCATTTTCGTCGCTATCAGGCTCCAGACTACGCTCGGCCGCGATAGGGGCCGCCTCCGGCCGGGCCGTCTCTTTCAGGGGCGTACTTAATTTGCTTAC
>JBDTMQ010000163.1:0-2168 GCA_039934155.1 Acidobacteriota bacterium
ACTGCAAAGGGAATTTGGAACGCGGCACCGCTCCGTTTCATGTTGACCGCAAAGGTTATCATCTGGTCTTAGATAGTGTTCCGGCGATGGTATGCCAGCAATGCGGCGAAGTCTATTTTGGCGAAGCAGAAGTCGATTCGATCCAAGCCGCAACCCTCGCGATCGATGCTCAGGTCGATAAAATAGCGGCTTAGACGACTGAGTCCGAACGCTGCCCCACCGCCGCCTGGGACATGCAGGCCTTCTGGTACAACGTCACCAAAGCCGGCGACCTCAAATACGGCCCCGAAGTCACCGGCAATCTCGTCCAGATCTAAAGGAATGGAAATGGTGCGGTCTAGTTCTATGTTGAGTGAAGTGTGGGTGCGACGTTCTGGCCGAAGCCGACGTCGCGACATGCTACGGTTCTGCCTTTTGCTTATTGCGACGGCCACGGCGTCATGTAGCTCAACTGAGCTTCGGAAGATCGAACCCGACACCACGATTCCTACAGCTGCGACAAGCGTTAGCCCAACACCAACGGTTCTCCGCACGCCGACTCCTCTGGTCAGCCTCAACGAGAAGGAACTATGTATGCGTCTGAGCGAGTTAAAAAAGATTCCGTATGAGGATGGTGAATTCGCAGATGACCCAATTTACGACGGGCTAATGAGCCGTGGAGTCAAAGCGGTTCCTTGTTTGATCGAAAGAGTTGTCGACACACAAGTTATCGATGACCCTCGCGAAGGAGACCCACACATTCACGGATTCACGGTTGGTGACGCAGCAGTATTTATGCTGATGAATATCACAGGTGTTGATGAGCATCCAGAAGCGATGCTTCCACCTAAATTCGCCAAGCAATGGGATGACCAAGGGATTTATTCTTATTTTTCGTACGTTGAAAAGGTGCGGAATCGGAAAGACCTTCAGAGTTGGTGGAGAACTTGGTCAAGAAAGAACTTGAAGAAGCAGGCGTGATCACGAAAACCACAGCCGAAGCAATCGAAATCGATCACGAAGCTGGGTAGTCTTCATCGCGTAGCGATGGTTTGAATTTAGCCGTGGGTTTCAACCCACGGAAAGGATGAAAACGGTTCCTCGTCGCGTAGCGACGACTGACTATTGCGACGCGGATTCAATTGTCGCTGACGCGACAAGGTTGTTTGGTTTGACGCACCGTGGGTTGAAACCCACGGCTAAAGTCACGGAAGAAGAAACCGACGGAATAACGAACTGTGCCTGAAAGGCACTTATTTAATAGCGTCGGGAGAATCCCGACGATCTTCGCGTATTGTTTATTCCGTCCCTGTAAGGGACAGACTGAAACGTCGGGAGTTCGTCCCTGACAGGGACGGAACATATTGTTGAACTATTACGTCGGGTTCTACCCGACTCTATTGAATGTGTCCCCTTCGGCGACTTCTTGCGAAACCTTCAGTGAAAACCGAAAGAGTTTATGCATTGATCTTTGCAAGTGTTTATCCGCACTATGTGAGGAAGGCGGAGACGAAGGGGCGGACGAGGGAAGAGCTTGATGAGGTGATTCGTTGGCTGACCGGATATAGTCAGGCCGGTTTGAAAAAGGTGATCGCGGGCCGCGTCGATCTGCGAACGTTCGTTGACGAGGCCCCGAAGCTGAACTCGAACGTCCACCTCATCAAAGGCACGGTCTGTGGCATCCGCGTCGAAGACATCGAAGACCCACTAATGCAAAAGATCCGCTGGATGGATAAGCTCGTCGACGAACTCGCCAAAGGCAAAAAGATGGAGAAGATCCTGCGGAGTTCGGAATAAAGAGGTGATATGAGAAATAAGTTAGCATCCGGGCTTTTGATAGCTTCTATCGTCGTATGGGGCATTTGGTTCGGCGGGCAGGTTTTCAATGAATTGATGACCGTTCCGATATGGAGTGCGTCGCCGCCTGAGTCGCTTAAGGCCTACGACGCACTGCCCACCAAGGGCGGGCTGCCGTTTTTCCCGCTATTTAATCCGTTGTTTGTAATCCTGGCAGTCGGCTCGGCGATTGCGGCTTGGAAGTCGGCCCGACGCGCGAAGAAATGGCTTGCTTTGTCGGCGGCTACTTCGCTGGTTGTGTTCATTTCGCTAATCGTCTACCTTGTGCCGCTCGTCAGCGGAATGTTTGAGCACAGCATTGCAGGAGATCTGCCAGCCGCCGACATTGTAGC
>JBDTMQ010000164.1:0-6751 GCA_039934155.1 Acidobacteriota bacterium
CGATGTGACAGAAGATCAAGTTGTCGGATTCAAACTCGTCGCTGTCGACTGTGTCGAAACGTCGAGCGGCCCGCCAAGTATCAAGAATTCGACGGTCGATCTGACCAATCGCAAGGCGAGGATAATCGCAGAAGAGGGCGAATCTATTGTTTGCACTTTTACCAGCGACGAAATGAGCGCCACCGCCGGTGAGGCCGCGATCACAGGCCGCGTTGTCAACGCGAATGGAATGGGAATCCGGGGCGTTCGCCTGACCTTGTTCAATGCTTCGACCGGCGAGGGATATTCAGCGATCACCAACTCATTTGGCTTTTATAGTTTTGATGGTCTTGATGTGCAGAATTTCTATGTTCTGACGGCTATGGAGACCAAGCTATACAGGATCCCAAATCCTACAAGATCGTTCACTTTGAGTGATAATCTTGCCGGACTCGACTTTATGGTCGGGCCTCCGGGACGCTGGTAGCAGACTCTAAATATAAGCGGTAGCTATGTAGAGGCCGGGAATCACTCGATTCCCGGCGTTTTTCTTTTTGGAGTGGACTACGCCCAGAGTAACTTTTACCTATATTCTTCTCCATTTAAAATAAATTGGAAATTATTATAAATTAGTTGTATTATCTTGCATCACTCGAAAATCGAGATCAGATTGCGACGGCACTCCCAGTTCAAAGCGTGATCGATAAAAGGGGCGAGGTTTGCGTTGTCGAATGCCGAAAAGTCATTCATGATCGTCGGGCTGGTTAATTTTTAGTACTTTTAGAGGAGAGGCACTACTATGTTCAAATTGTTTAACTTTGACGGCGATTCATTAGATTTCTCGATTTTGGCTGCACTAAAGAAAGGGTCCTTCAAAACGTTTTCTGTGCTTTTTTTACTGGCGGGTTTGCTGGTCGGAATGGCCGCAGACATTAACGCACAACGGCGGACCGAAGTTATTAAATCGAAGGCCCAGGTGTTGTCTGAGAAAACGCAAGTCGACTCGCCGAGCAGCACTGTTGACCCGCCAATTGTTATCGAGGGAAATGTGAAATGCTCGGATCTGAATGCATCCACCAATCCGCGACTTCAGCACATCACGACTAACGATGAGTTCAAGCTGAATTTCGCAGATCCGAACGGTACTTTCGCTTTTGATCACGACCCCAGCCGAAGCGTGACGATCTCATCGGCGTCACACGTGATGCCAAATAACGAAGCGATCGTGTTTTCGTGGACATCACAGATCGCGATCACCGCACTCATTGTAAAGGTCGGGAGCGTTTCATACATTTATCCCTACGATCCGTTCGCATTCGGCGACTCGAATCTGAATACCCATGATCACCAGGGGATCAGCCATATTTCGTTCTGTTATGGTGATACCTTGTCACCGTCGGCGGCTGATTCGAATGTGCAGGGCCGCGTGGTCTCAGCAGGCGGAAACGGCATAGGCGGCGCTCGACTGACGATAACCAACGCGGCGACGCTGGAAGTAACTACTGCGCTGACAAATCCTTTCGGTTTTTATACCTTTGAGGGTCTTGAGTCCGGAAGCATTTATTTCATCAGTGTTAACCACAGACGATTTACTTTTAACGAGAATACAAAACTGCTCACGGTAAATGACAGTCTGTCTGGCGTGAATTTTATCTCTAACCAGTAGGCGCGTATCGCCTTTGTTAGCCCAAAAATGCAGTGGAAACTGGCCGGTATCACCTAACTGATACCGGCTTTTTTCTGTCCCGATGTAATCCGGCTTACAAAAAAGTCTTGACAAGATCATCCCACCTCTGTTAATTCTCTAAGCACGGCTTGATTCAGATTTTGTGATTCCGAAACGCGGGAGTTTATATCTCGTTTAAGGTTTTGGATTAGGTCGGAGTAGTGCGCTCCAATAACCTAATTTATTCCTTAAACCGGGCACGTTGGCCCGGTTTTTAGACGGTCGAGGATCGCAAATCGCAGTTATTGCGTCGGTGGATATGGCCTTTTTTGACATTTCTGGTATTCCGGGCCAATTCGGAGTTTTTATCGGCAAAAGTCGAGCGAGTTGGTCGGCAAATAGGAATCCGGATAGGACAGCGTAATAGGACTTCGCAAATGTGCGGTCCTTATGGGTGCCGGCTACCGTAGTCTTTTGCGTTAAGCGGAGGCTATTGGTAAGCGCGTGATAATTCCGAATTGGATCGATAGATCTTTATAGCTTTTGGTTATTTTACGATTCGCCGTCCTACGGCAATTAGGTTTATTACAAAGATAAGCGAACGGCAGCAACAGTCGGCCGGTTTACTTCTCTGCAAAAGTGTAATGAACCCTATCGATGAAGTCTTTGAGAGAGGAAGGAAATAAATTATGAAAACGACCCAAATTATCAGGAGATCGGCGGGATCAATGCGTGCGGCGGTGTGCATCGCTATCGTAATGAGCTTTTTGACGATGAACATATTTCCGCAGCAGCAGCCTAATCCGCTGCCGGCCCAGGAAACCATAGGCATCGGAGCCTTGATCATTCCGATGGACAATGCCAAACAACAGCGTTTGGGTATACCATTCGACCTTAGAGCCTATGGCCTCGCGAATCATTTACTGCAAAACAATGTTCCGTTGAAGTGGGCGATCAAACCCAACAAGTCGAAAGACGACACTGATTTTACTGCGACAGTTTCTCGGTTTGCAGGCGGCGACGGCTCGGCGAGCGGCACGCTTAGTTTTAGCGGTGGTCCCTTCATCGTGGCAGCCGAATATGCCGCAATTGCAAAAGGGCTGATCACTGCTTTTAACGCATCCTTGGGTGGTGCGGGCGTGACCGTATATGAGGTCACCACGGCATCGGTGCAGGTCGACATTCGTTACAACTTAGACCATAAACCGCTGATCGCTATTGGCCCGGATGGCGGAAATTTCGGAACAGGCGTGCATCAGGACCTCTTTGACGAGGCCGCGATCCCGGACTATACGTCGGTTACCGACGAATCCATGCAAAAGGACTCGTGCTATACGATCGCAACACAAGCACATTCGACCTCAACATTGTGGGTCAGCAGCTACAACGCGTTTGTAAGGAACGGCGGCAACCTCCTGCTTCAATGCGCATCGATCAATACCTTTGAGAACAACCCCACATTCGGGCTGTTCCAGACCACGGCAGGCTACTCGGTGTTTGGTGTAAACGCTGACAACGCAACGACCGGACCACTTGTTTATCCGAACGGATATATGCCATTCAACCAGTTTATCGGCGAATTGAACGGCAACCAACAGGGTGCGATCTCTGACTATCGTTTGGCTCCGGGCTCTGCGTTTCGGCCGAATACTCAGATAGCGGCCCGGCACACGACCGGCTCGATCCAAAATATTCCTAACGGTACCGATATTCCGTCGACCGATCTGGTGGCTACGGTCACAAAATATGAGAATGCCGGTCGTCCCGGCGGTTACGTTTTCGAACTTGGCGGGCATGATTATGACCGAGTTCCTGGAGACCCAAATGCCTTCAGTAACGCCCTCAACGACATCAACGGCCGCAGGATGATATTGAATACGTTGTTCGTTCCCGTAACGCGGCCCTGCTCTGAACTCCAGATCCCGCAGGTTCGGGGTTACAAGTGGGTTTCGCAAACCACTGATCCTGACGGAAACGGCCTCGATCAGGGCGACACCGTGACTTGGACGGTGGTTTACACGAATGTAGGCGAAGCGGCGGTATCGAATTTCCAGATCGAAGATATCTTGCCGGCAGGCATTGCTTTAACGGCAACAGGCGCTCAGACAGTGACGGTGTCAGGCGCCGGCACATCAGCAACAAAGAATGCAGCTTATACCGGAGCTGGAAACAACAATTTGTTGAGTGCAGGTGCGATCCTGGCCAAGAACGGCAAGATCACGGTTACTATCCCGACCACAATTACTGTTCTTGAAGGTATCTTCAAAAACTGGCCGACAGCGTCCGGTGGCGGAATGCCTGAGTCGGGGGTCCGTACTGATGACCTCGACGACAACGATACCGTCGTCTACGCCGGCGGAAATGTCCACCCGGTTGGCAGTATCGATCAGACAGTGTGGCAGGATCCAAATTCGAGCGTGCTCGAACCGACTGTTATCGCGATACTGGGCCCCTCGGCGGCTGAATCGTCGATCGTTGGTCGTGTCCAGACGACTGGTGGAATCGGGATCAGCGGAGCTCGTCTTGCCTTGACCAATGCAACAACGGGTGAGACCAGATCGGCTATAACTAATTCGTTCGGCTTATACACGTTCGAGGGTCTCGAAACCGGTTCGTTCTATGTGATGTCCGTTTCACACAAACGATATCGCTTTGCCGATGCTCAGCGGGCGTTTACGTTGAACGATAACATTAGCGGATTCGATTTTATTGCCAATCCGGGATTTGGAGAAGACGCGTCAGTGAAGGCGCCTAAACCTTCCAAATAAGGCCTTCAACAAAAGGAGAAAAGGGTGAATGGAGCTTTCCATTCACCCTTTTCTATTGTTAAAGATGCATTCAGCCATTCAGCTGCTCGCGGCGACCGGCTTCAGCCCAACGGCTCTGAGTCTTTGCGGGGTTGTTCGAACCAATTGCCTTTTTTAACGAGGTTGATTTCCTGACCGTTAATGACGCGGCGAGGATCGCCATATCGTTCAAAACTTCGGATACCGGCTCGTTTTCCGATCGAGCCATGAACCCCTCTATGAATCCTGTGTCGAGCTTTCCAGCGATAAATTCCGGATCCTCCATCACTTTGCGAAAAAATGGCAAGGTCGTCTTTATCCCGCCGACCTCATATTCTCTTAGGGCTCGTCTCATTCGTTCTATCGCTTCACTACGGTTACGGCCGTGGGTCGCGAACTTTGAGATCATCGGATCGTAGTGGATGGATACTTCACAGCCCTCATAAACACCGCCGTCATCACGGATCCCGGGTCCGGCCGGTACTCTAAGCCTTGAGATCCGGCCCGGTGAAGGCAGGAAATTGTTTTCCGGGTCCTCGGCATAGATACGGCACTCGATCGCGTGCCCCTTGATCTCAACGTCGTTCTGTTCGAAAGAAAGCTTATTGCCCGCAGCGATGCTGATCTGTTCGCGGACGAGGTCGATTCCCGTTACAAGCTCCGTCACCGGATGCTCGACCTGCAAACGCGTATTCATTTCGAGAAAATAAAAAGAATGGTCGACATCGGATACTAAAAACTCGACCGTTCCGGCACCAACGTAGTTGACGGCACGGGCGACCTTCACTGCGCATTCGCCCATCTGCACCCGCAAGTCGGCCGAATTAATAGGTGACGGAGCTTCTTCGATAACCTTTTGGTGTCGTCGTTGTATCGAGCACTCGCGCTCGCCAAGATACACGTGATTGCCATGGGGATCAGAGAAGATCTGGATCTCGATGTGCCGCGGGCGAACAATTGCCTTCTCGAGGTAGACGGCGTCGTCCCCAAAACTGCCGAGAGCCTCAGAACGTGCCGTTTCCAACGCCCTCGTCATTTCGGCCGCGTCCATAACCAGACGCATGCCCTTACCGCCGCCGCCTGCCGAGGCTTTTAACATTACCGGGTATCCAAATTCTTCGGCGGCCTTTAATGCCTCGTCGGCGGAGGTCAACGGCGTAGTTGTGCCCGGAACAATGGGCACGCCGGCTTCGATCGCGATCTTGCGGGCCGAGATCTTACCGCCCATTGCTTCCATTGCTTCGGTGGGCGGACCTATGAAAATGACCCCGGCGGCCGTCACCTGTCTCGCGAAATCCGCGTTTTCCGACAAAAATCCATATCCCGGGTGGATCGCATCAGCCCGCGAAAGCTTTGCCGTTTGAATGACCTTTTCGACATTCAGGTAGCTCGACGCGGAAGCAGCTTCGCCGATACAGTATGCCTCGTCGGCCATTCGCACATGAAGGGCGTTCTGGTCTGCTTCGGAGTACACGGCGACTGCGGCGATCCCAAGCTCGCGACACGCACGGATGACCCGGCAGGCGATCTCGCCGCGATTGGCGATCAATATTTTTTTGAGCGAACGAGGCATTGCAGAACAAAATGACTAAAACTTTACCGAATTTATACAAGCATCGAGTTTCCTTGATTCCGGGGATCGTATCTTACCGCGACCTTTGCGCCCGGCGCGTATTGCAACGGATCCTGCATTTGCTCGATCGACAGTATTTCGGACGACTCGAAATCCACGCCGTTCAGCGTATACAAATAATAGACGATCTCGCGGCCGTGATCATCAGTTTCGTTATCAATTATCCGGCCGTCGGTAATGCGTCCGTGGTCCAGCAGGAATTTATGACGTTCAATTGTGGGATTTGTCTCTTCCCGTCGTCTGAATATGTTCAGAAATCCCATATCAATCCATTTCGAGAGGAGGCCGGTTGTATCGTGCTCTGAGTCGATTCACCGCCGTGAGTATCGCGGGCCGCCGAATTATCCGCGCTTCCCATGGACGCTTTCCCGGAATATCCAAAAGGATCAACCCTGTCAAGATCGATAAAATTCCCTGTCCGGGTCCTACCAGTTGAATAATTCCTATCAGGATCATTACAACGCCGGCAACATTTTTTCCGACGACAGCTCCCCAGCGCGTGAGCCAGCGCGCGTTTGGCAAGAAGTCGTCCTGGTAATGTTTCCCAAAATAATGGGGCGGGATCTTAACAAAAACGACCGCGATCACTAGTATATTTAATGCGATCGAGCCGACAAAGATCAAAATACCGATCACAACCTGAGCCGGTGTAAGAGTTGACCAGGCATCCGCCAACCAGTCCATTAT
>JBDTMQ010000165.1:0-2353 GCA_039934155.1 Acidobacteriota bacterium
CGTGGTGGATATATAACTCGGGCGGCGGCATCACAAACCAAAACTTCGGCCAGGCCGGCGATCTCCCTGTGCCAAATGCGTACGTGAAGTAGCCGAGTGCCGTACTTATTTGCCGTTTCTTTTTACAGGCGCCGTCGACTGGCGGACTATCAGATCAGGTTCAGCGCTGAGTACCGGGATAAAATCAGCTTCGGTCTCACCGTTCAGCTTGTTAAGCAGCGTTTTCGCGGCCAGGCTGCCCATCTCAAACAGGGGCTGGCGAATAGTGGAAAGCGGCGGGTTGTGGTACGCCGCGGCATAAATGTCGTCAAACCCGAGAACGGAAACATCCCACGGCACGCGCAGGCCGGCTTCCTCAAGCGCCCGTATCGCGCCGATTGCCGAGACGTCATTAAAAGCAAAAAGAGCGGTAAATTTTTCACCGGCCGCTAATAGTGTTTGAGTCGCCGTATAGCCAACCTCGGGCGAGCGCATGTCGCCTTCGAGCTGTGAGACCAGAGCCGGCTTGATCGGAATTCCCCGTGCGGCAGCGGCATTCGCGATAGTCTCCCATCTGATATTCGTATCGGCGCTGAAATTCTGTCCTTTGATAACGGCGATCCGCCGATGCCCAAGATCATACAGATGTCCGACGCCGAGCTCGGCGGCCCGCTCATGATTCAGCGTTACATTTGTGATGCCGTCCACTTCTTCGTGGCCGGAAACATTTACGATCGGTACCGATGGCCGTTCTCTGATCGTCGAGTTGATAGCGATAACACCCTCGACCTGGCGTTCCAAGAGCAGCTGCAGATTGGATTCCAAAAGGTCGTCCCGGTGCAGATGACTTGCCAGCAAATAAAAGAACCCCTTTTTTGACAGCGCGGCCTCGACGCCATTCAGCACCATCGCTGAATAATTATCGCTGATCTCTGACACAACGATCCCCAGCGTATGCGTGCGTCTCACCCGAAGCGACCGTGCAACATGATTTGGCCTGTAATTAAGTTTTTTTGCGGCCGCAAAGATCCGGTCCTTTGTTTCCTGTGGTATCGAGCTCGCATTCGGTGAGTCATTGAGAACCAGCGACAACGTTGTAGGCGACAGTCCCAGATGGATCGCGAGCTGTTTCAGACTGACCGTGAGAATACCATTCGGTCCGTCCGGGTCGCTGGAATTTCTATTTTTGGATCTACCGGGCATTTTGGATCGGGGCCGGTCGTTATCTCATCTCTCGAACCTTGGCACACAGCAAGCGACGCTTTGCAGAAGCCGGAAAAAAAAGGATCACTTCGCTGCGCTCATGGAATCTCTGTAATATATTGGCGAACGGTGTAAAATGTCAACTAAATCGATTTAGCGGAGATATTAGCGCATTGTTGAAGTTAGCCTATTGTTCATCTCATTATGCATTCCAGTGTTAGTTTTCCGATAAAGCAAGATACTCGCCGGACGTCGATCTATTGCTAGTCGCTATGGAAGATCGGCCGAGAATGTCGAGTTTGCTTGGGTGAAAGGGCTGCCGGCGGAGTTGCGGTTCGATGGACCTGAATCACGGAAATAGTTGTCGATGCCGCAACTTAAGGGTGCAAAAATCTTGACAACCTATAGCTATGGTGCTATAACACAGAATTACTAAAACGATTTACCATTAGCCGATGCGCAGTGTTTCCTGACACAGTTCGTTCGATCGGCTAGGTTCAACATTTTGTCAGTTTCGCAATAAACACCTTATTCGGAGGGCTCAATATGCGCCGCGCGTCCATTCGACTGATTCACCTAGGATTATTGATCGCTTTTATCTCGGTTCTTTCGACAACCGTCAATGCCCAGTTCCGTGCCGGTGTGCAGGGAACCGTCACCGACAGTACCGGAGCAGTTGTTCCGGGTGCGACTGTGGTCCTGATGAATAAAGACACGAATCAGACACAGCAAACTGTGGCGAGCGATGACGGTTTTTACCGTTTTAGCTCCCTGGCGCCCGGCAATTACCAGCTGTCGGCGGAAAAGGCGGGTTTCAAAAAAGCAGTTATCGATACTTTGAAAGTCGATGCTGAGGCCGTCAAGGGCCAGGATATCGTGCTTGAAGCCGGAGTGATAAGCGAGACCGTGACCGTCCAGGCCGACAATGTCGGGCTGCAGACGGAAGATCCGGGCATTAGAAAGACGGTCACCAACGAAGAGATCCTTCGGCTGCCCCAAGTTGGCCGCGATCCGTATGAACTGGCGCGGTTAACGCCCGGCGTTTTCGGAGCGGGTTCCCGCGGTTCGAACGGCGCGTCGATCGGCCTGCCGAATACAACAGGTCCGGGCGGATCGAACGCTTCTATTTTTCAGACTGAGAATCAGGTACCGATCTCGGCGAATGGGCAGC
>JBDTMQ010000166.1:0-6151 GCA_039934155.1 Acidobacteriota bacterium
GCATAAAACTTGAAATTTAACGCCGCTCGCGGAATATCGACTGACCTTGCCAGCGACACAGGTTTACCGTTGTCGAGACTTTCGGCGGCGGCCAGTTCGTCGATATCGCGCTCGATCAGGCGAACAAGGCGCATTATCGCATCGTGCCTGTGTTCGGGAGATCTTCGCGACCAATCCGGGAATGCCCCGGCGGCGGCGCTAACTGCTCTGTCAACATCCGTTGAGCTCGAGTTGGGAATGTACGAATAAACTGCTCCGGTCGACGGGTCGAAATTATCCAGATACGCGCCCGAACCCGGTTTCACTAATTGGCCGCCGATATAATTCTCGATATGGATCATTTGCAGGAGTTTCTCACTTTATCCGGCCGTATCTTTTAAGGATCTCGAGGGTCTTATCGATCGGCAGGGCTTCGACTGTCCGCTTACCTTTGCCTGTGATCGTTGTTGCCCGGAAAAGGGAATTGTAGATAGCTTCTTCGGTGGCCTCGATCACGGCAAGAAAGAGCGGCGACATTGCATCGTTTCCTACGACTTTCACATTTCTAAGGCCTTCACTTGCCCGGATCCGATTTTCGGCCGCGGTGGAAAAGGCGATCGAGTAATCACCGCTGCCATTTGTCATTGCCGAACCTGTCACCGCCAACCCCGACATCGAACGCTCGGCCATCCGTTTCAGCTGTCGCCAATCGACCGGTGCGTCGGTAGCAATCACAATGATTATCGATCCATCGGCATTATCTGAGCCAGTTAAAACTGATGGATAAAGGCTTTTGTCCTGCTGCCCCACCACGTCCCTGAGATAATATTTGCCCAACTCCTGACCGACAGGTGCGCCGTCGATCTTCAGGATCCCGCCAAAGTTAGATTGAACGAGTACCCCGACGGTATATCCGCCCAGCGATGCCGGCAGTTTTCTTGATGACGTCCCGATCCCGCCCTTCCATCCGAAGGCGACAGTTCCCGTACCGGCGCCCACCGACCCCTCATCCACCTGGCCGGCTTTCGCGTTCTTTATAGCATTGGCCACATCCTCTCGCGTGATGTATCGGCCGCGGATGTCGTTTAGAAAGCCGTCGTTCGTTTCCGCTACCAGCGGGTTGATCGACTGAACATTTTCATTGCCTGGCAAGGCGAGCATGTAGTCGATCAGAAAATCGGCCGTTTTAGGAACAGCTAATGTAGATGTCAAAAGTATGGGGGTCTCTATCTCACCGAGCTCGTTAACCTGAGTAGAACCGGCCAGTTTGCCGAATCCGTTGCCGACATACACCGCTCCCGGCACCTTTTCCTGAAAGAGGTTTCCACCGTGAGGCAGGATCGCGGTTATGCCGGTCCGGATACCATCGCCACGAGTGATCGTCGTCTGTCCGACGGTAACGCCCGCTATGTCCGTTATCGCATTGTTAGAGCCGACGGGCAGTATTCCGACTTTGAGTCCAATGTCGCGAGCCCGAGGGCGAACTGTGGAATGGTCCTGACCAAAGTTGACGGCCATCGAAATAGAAACAAGGAGCGGCAGCACTAAAAAGTTTCTCATCATAAAGCTGATATTCGGCACATCAGACCTTGGCATAGGTCAAACCGGTCTGGCCCTGGTATTTGCCGCCGCGGTCTGAATACGAAACGGCACACTCCTCGTCTGATTCGAAGAACAGTATCTGGCCGATACCCTCGTTGACATAAACCCGCAGCGGAAGGTTTGCGAGATTGGCGATCTCGACCACCAGACGGCCGGTCCAGCCGGCCTCTAAAGGTGTTGTGTTGACCAACAAGCCGGCCCTCGCGTATGTCGATTTGCCGAGCGCGATACCGGTCGCATTTCGCGGCATTTTGAACGTTTCGACCGTTACGCCGAGTCCATAGTGATGCCCCGGCAGCAGATAATATTTCGCGCCGTCCTCAGCGGTTCTCAGCGGCGGTTCAATAAGAGATCTTGCCTCGTCAAAACGTTTGGGATCTATCTCGTCGCCAAAGACCGATGAAAAAATGCGGAATCCGTCGTCGGCCAGGCGCATGTCGTATCCATAACTGGATGCGCCCGCCGAAATGATCTTATTACCGTTTGCTTCGCGCACTAGTTCGGGTAGAAATGGCGAGATCATCTGGTGCTCATCCGCCATTTTCCTGAGCCAAACGTCTGATTTTATGGTCATAAGTAAACTGTCGATCACCCGACAAAGGTGCACCGGTCAAAGCCGCTGCCGCCCAAAAAAAAGGGTGATAAGCAGAAATAACTTATCACCTTCTTAAAGCAAAACTCAAAAATGGGACGGACTACATTTGTGCGCGTATTTTCGGAGTGATCCTCAGCGTTCCGTCGCCGACCGTAAATTTAAGTGAAATGCCTCCTACGCCCGATTTCGCGATCACAGACTTGTCTGTGAACTTCGCCGTTCGGATCCGCGGTTTGAATTGTTCATAATCATTTTCTACCTTTCCGGTGCGAAGCACGGTCGCATCCACCTCGGCATTAAGGCTTGGCGGCAGGTGAACATCCATCGTTCCGGTAGCAAGCTGGATGTCGGCATAGCGCCCGCGCCAGGATGCACTTGGAACCGAGACAATTACCGAGCCGCTGCCGAAGACCGCCTTGACCGCCCCGCCGACGAGATCGAGCGTGGCATTTGTCTCGAGATAATTGAGATTCATTACACCCTCAACGTCTGAGATGCTCAGGTCGCCTTTTCCGCCGGTGATCTGGAGGTCGCAATATTTCGGTACTTTGATCACATAATCTATCCGAAACGGCAGTCCCAACAATGCTTTGGGTAGCTTCCGACCGATCTTTTTCAGATATTTTTTGTCGTTGGAGCCGACACTTACAACTCCGATCCGGCCAAGGCTTTCTTCGAGCGCAAATGACGTTACTTCCGACAACAATTTAAGGTCGGCTTCGGTCGATGCCTGTACCTCGATCTCAGCCGAAATTTCCACTTCACGATTTGACCAGCCTTCGATCCTGATCGAGCCTGTCGGAGCACCGGTCACGACAAGGCTTCCGCCGACACCAAAATCGAAGCGGTCGGTCTTATATGTGGTGCGCTTGAGAAGTGAAGGACCCTGAGCAAACGCCGAGACCGAACAAATAATGAGGGCCGTAAGTAATAGAATCGTTCTTTTGAAATTCATTGATTTGAATGGGGCAGGAAAACTTGCGAGAAAGCCACTTTGATTTTAGGCCGACGGCGGCCGAAGGTCAACGTTTTTATTTCGCGGGGTTGGATCGCTTCACTCCGAGAGTAAGTTAGGAGTGCCTGAAAAATGTCGTTACCGTTTGAGGAATGCGATCGAGCCGCGCTGATTCGTGACCGAAATAATCGCGCTGCCGTCGCCGTTTTGTCCCACGATCCGACGCCCGTCACTTAGTAGACGCATACGGCCGCCGCCGAGCGTTCCGAGGTCGATACTGCGTGTTGAAGGTGCGGTGGCGACCAGACGAAATGAGGCAGTAAAGGGAATTCGGAGCGTAATTCTGCCCTGCATCGACGAGAATCGGTAATTGCCGTCATCGACGATCAGCCCGTCGAACAATATATTTCCGGTGACATTCTCAGCAGCAACAGTAGCCGAACCAATGTTGGTCAGCGTAATATCGCCGTCGCTGTTGATACGGGCACGAACCAAACCACCCCGAACACTGATGACATTGAGATTTCCGATCGTCGTTTCGATATCGACCGACGCCTCATATGGCACACGCACTTCGAAATTTACACTGCCGACGTCGCGGCCCTGATTGTCTTTTACAAGATTGATGTAGATCTTATCAGTAAGACTTTGGGGTGCGATCTGGGCCGCCGGCAGCTCGAGATAAGCCGAAATGCTGATCTCGTTCCGGTCCCACCCCGTCACCGTCACCATACCGGAGCGGTTCATCAGCACAAGCCGGACATTTTTTCCGGCCGGGTAAGTGCGGCTGAATCGCCTTTGGCCGAACGTATCCCTGACGCCAAAGCTGAAAATGAAAGTTACGGCTAATACACACGAAATCGTAGCTTTCGCGACCCTGATAATGCCGGGCCGATGTTTAATATTTCGAATCATTTTAAATTGCGGGAATCACAGGTCGGAGAAAGCGCGGAGCAAATTCATTTTTTCGGTCATAACGGCATCCAGCATTTCGCCCGAGAGCTCGTCCTCCGGATTACTTTGCAGTAGCCGGTTATATTCATTTACTGATTCGTCGATCACATACAAATTTCGGTCAAATGCATCCCGCATCCTTCCGTCCCACTGCGCCCGCCGAAGCGCAACCCGTTTTGTCCAGTAATCGATCGCGACCTGCTGTTCCCTAAATCTTCGTTCGCGAGCTTGTTGAGGCGTTTCGACCAGACCGACTTTACTCAAAACCTTTTCGAAGGTCGTCTGTGAAGCTGTCGAGCGTGAAGTGAAATCATCGGCTGTGGGCTCAAAATAATTTCGAAGTCCGACAATGGTCAAAAGAACGCTGATCAGCACAATGCCGACCGCCGCCGCGCCTACCTGAGAGAAAGTAAAGTTCCATCCCCGCGAAAACCAGCCTTTTTTGACCGGCTCAGGCGTGGTTTTGATCTCTGTCTCAATTAAGTTGTTGATCCGGCACCAGAGAGCTTGCGAGTTTGGCGGCAGAATGTCGTCGGTCGGACTTTCGCCGCAAGTTTCGAGGATCATTGCAAAATCGGCGCATAGTTTTGCACACTCGGGGCAGAGCGCCAGGTGTGTTTGGACGGCGGCAGATAGACCACTATCAAGCTCGTTATCCAAAAACACACTTAGATTTTGATGACATTCCTCGCAATTCATTTTGATCTGGACAGAGAAGAGCGCACGTCGCCGCTTCCGCTTCAGAATTTTCCCTCGCTCGCTTCAATCTAGATAGATTAGCCGGGCCGCTAAAAAGTTGCCTTATAAGGCCATAAGATTTGGGCCGAGAAGGCCTAAAACCCGACCGCCGGACACGCTAAAAAGCGCAAATAGGAGATAATTTCCCATTTGTCGCCCAAGCCGCGGTATTTCTATTAATCCGTTTGTTTTATCAGCAGGCCGCGCAGTTTCAGACGGGCTTTGTGAAGCTGTGATTTTGACGTTCCGATAGAGATCTTGAGCATCCTGGCAACTTCTTCGTGTTCAAAGCCCTCAACATCGTGCAGCACAAAAACGTTCCGATATCCTTTCGGCAGTTCACCGATCGCATTCTTGAGCGCGATCCGATCCACGACCGGCATTTTGTTCGGATCGGCGGTTCCGTGGACGGTTTGTTCGGGCATTTCGCCGTCATCCGATACTTTTTCGTTCTTTACACTGCGGCGTCTGAAATGCATCAGCACCTGATTCACGGTAAGTCTGTGAAGCCAGGTTGAAAAAGCTGAATCGCCGCGAAAGCTGCCGGCTTTTCTAAATAACTGGATAAAAACTTCCTGCGTCAGATCTTCGGCCTCGGATTGGCTTCCCGTCATGCGCATACAGAGGCTGTACGTACGGCGGTGATATCTCTGATAAATGATCTCAAAAGCAGCGATACTGCCGCCTGACGCTAATTGACACAGTTCGAGGTCAGTCGCCGCGGGATCGATCGCGGCCGTTTCGGGCGCCGGAATGATCTGTTTCGCCGGTGACTGGAAAAGAGGAAGTTCTGCTTTATCGTCAAACCCAATGGTCAGATCGTGCTCGATCGCCGCCGAATTTGAATCCATGGATACTCCTGGAAAGCTGCTGCCGGATTTGAAACCTTTATCTCTGGCTATGATGACCTACCTCCGGAACTTAGTTGCATCGCCCGCCGACGCAGAAGCGTAATAGAGAGAATTCTATGATGAAAATCCAAAAAGGTAAAGAAATTAATTAAATAGCGGGTTCGAGCCCGATTTCAAGCGTCGAAAAACCAAAAGGGCGGACATTTGTCCGCCCCCTTTCATTTGATCAAGCAAATGATCTATTTGGAAGATTTACAGAAACCTTCGGTTCCCTTGGTGACAACAACGCAATTGGTTTCTTTTTCAAAGCCCTTCATGCCCGTTTCGGCACCGTTCGAGGCCTTGATAGTTTGGCGGCACGTTTTCATTAAGATGTGCGTCTTTGGTAAAAATATTAATAGGTGTGAGCGCATGACGTTGTCCGATTGCATAATCATTAAAATCATGCGCAGGCGTGATTTTGACACAACCGCTACC
>JBDTMQ010000167.1:0-5895 GCA_039934155.1 Acidobacteriota bacterium
CCGTCTTACAGGTTTCCTTTGCTTCCTCATAGCGTCCGAGCGAAACGAGCGACTCAACCAAATTCATATAGATCGTTGCGTAGTTCGGATCGATCCGAATTCCCTCGCGTGCAAAAACTACCGCCTTCTCTGATTGCCCGATCCGTTCCATCGAATCTGAAAGGCTGACATATGAGACCACGAAGTTCGGATAGGTGTTTCGCCATAACTCGAGTGTATCGATCGCCTTGTCCAGCTCGCCCTGTACGAAGTTGTGGTAGTAATACGTGATCCGCAGCTTCTCGCTTTCGCTGACCGCGTCACGCAGCTCGAATGCCTTTTTGGTCATGTCGGCCGCCAGTTTCCACTGGTCGGTGTTTCTGTATACGACCGCAAGCTCGGTATAGGCCAACGCAAAGTCCGGGTCCAGTTCCAACGCCTTTTTATAGAACGGTATAGCCTCGAATTGCCGCCCGTTCACGATCTGTTCGCGGCCGAGCACGAAGATCTTCAGGGCTTCAAGTGACGAGGTGGTTATTGATTCGCTCGGCACATTGAATTTTTCGATCGAGCTCAGGCTTTCGCCCAGCCTTTCCCGAAGCCCCGCTGCGGCACGTGTGAGAGCGTTCAGTATGTCTTCGCGAGAGTTTACCTGCTCGAATTCGCGTCCCAGGCTTTCGTTATTCCTCGCATTGATCGCCTCGAGCGTCAGCACATAGATCTCGCCGAATTTCGTTATCGAACCGGTGATGAACGCTTTGAGATTCTGCCGCATGCAGATCTCTTCGCCCAGTCCCTTACTAACCTTCTCATCCGGTTTGCGGCCCATTAGACGAAGCGTCTGGCTCACCTTTGAGTCCGGAACGATATCTAGGAACGGCGATTGGGCGAGCGAGAATGCAAGGGCCATTTTCAGCGTTTGGTCAAAGATCGCTTCACCGGTGGTGTTCTCGAATTCGGTCAACAGGATCGAATCGCGAGTGCCGCCGCTCGAGCTTGTCGAGAATCGCGGAGCGCTCGTTTTGCCTGAGTCAGCGCCGGGCCGGTTGGGGACAGCGGTTTGTTCGAGCTTTGCTTCGACCCTGAGCTCGTCCCGCAGGTCTTTCAGATCGACCAGCAGGTCGCGTGTCGATTGATACCGCTGATCGCGTTTCTTCTTCAGCGTTTTTTGAACGATCCGCTGCAGCTCTCGCGGCAGGTGCGGTGCCAGCGATGTGACCGCCTGAGGTTCGGTGCTGATGATCGACGACAGCGTGTCGGTCATCGTCTCACCGTTGAACGGTGTCTGGCCGGTCAGCATTTCGTACAGCACGACGCCAAAGCTGAATACGTCTGAGCGGGCGTCGGTCGCTTTACCGCGTGCCTGTTCGGGCGACATGTATGAGACGGTTCCCATCACGACGCCGGGGTTTGTCTTGACCAGCTTTTTTGTCTCGTCCTCACCGCCCGAATCTGCGATATCGGTGAGTTTTGCCAGGCCGAAATCCAGCACCTTCACATATCCGTCGGCCCTGACCATTATATTCTCGGGCTTAACGTCGCGATGGACGATCCCGGCGTGATGCGCGGCCGACAACGCCTCGGCGGTCTGGACAGCGATCGAAAGCGCGTCGTCGAACGTGAGACGCTCTTTCATTCTTTCGCGCAGCGTCTGGCCGTCGATGAACTCGGTCGACATATAATGCGAGCCGTCGTGCTCGCCGATCTCATAGACCGTGATCAGGTTCGGATGGTTGAGCGCCGACGCGGCCTTTGCTTCCTGGATAAAACGGTTCAGCAGATCTTCGTCCTTGCTGAATTTTTCGTTGAGGAATTTGATCGCGACCTTGCGTCCCAGCTTTGTGTCGTCGGCCAGGTAAACCTCGCCCATGCCGCCGGAGCCGAGCAGGGAGTGAATTTGATAGTGGCCAAAAGATGCCCGGGCTGTTTGTTGGGTGGACATAGGAGTTTGGGAACGAGTTTAAGTTACGCGTCACCTGCATTCTAGTCAAGTTTTGACGAAGATCTTCAGCTCTGACCGGGATCACCGCCGCGAGATCGGGATCGCCTGTCCCGGCTGAATTTGCCTGTGACACCTGTATCTGCTGTTTTCGGCTAAAGACATTTGCTGCATTAGATACAGCCGCCGCTACGCCAAAATGTCCCAGGGTGTCTCACCCCTGTCTCACGCTGGCCCGTGAGACACTTATTTATTGTTTTCAAAGAACTTAACCCTTTAACTTTGCCCCGATCCCGTCAATTTTCTACAAAAACTTTGAGACACTGTCGCGACCGGACCGATGACCGACTTCTGTCGTATCATCACCGCAACAATGTATCACATCGTTGCACGAAAGTCGAGATATTTACGCAGTTCGGATGTGATCCGCCGCCACGATACGAAAGCGAAGTCCTTCATGGACGCTTTTGTCAACGTCTTCGGCATTCCGCGACGGCGTGGCAACTCTATCCTCGAGACAGACCGCTAAACTGTCGTCGTGATAATCCCGCCGGCATTCGGGGCAGCGTTTCATAAATTCTATTCCGGAAGATCGGGCGGCCGTTCACACAAAGCTGCCCGACGCAATCGCCGAGTTCGATGTCGCCACGATGGTCCGCGACAAGATCCGCAATTACCCGCCCGAAAAGCTCGAAAATCTTGTAATGTCCGTCGCAAAAGAACATCTCCGCACCATTGAACTATTCGGCGCTCTCTTCGGCTTCGTCATCGGCGTGCTACAGGCGGTTCAATTCTATTTCTACGCAAGATAAAGGCGGCATTATCACTGACGCGAACTCCGGCAGATTTATCCGTTTGAGCAAATCCTTCTAGCGCGGGTCGAATCGCCGTCGCTCTCGCACATTTGCGGGCATCGTTTCATAAATGTCTATTGTGGTAAACCCATCCGCCGCCGCAGGTCAGCATAGCGCGCGTCGCTGTTGAGAGTGCCTAAGATTGGGTTTATGAGTTGGAAGGCCAAATTACCGCTACGGGCCTGAAAATCTTTTTCGAGCCAGGCGAATGCTTGGTCCTTATCTCGGAGACCCGTATAAATATAAGCAAGAGAGGATCCCTTTGATTCCCGTCTGGCGTGTTTTTCCTCAATTTCCCTCAGTATCGCGAGCGCCTCAGAGCGGTTTCCTCCAACGGCGTAACAGTATCCAAGGACACCGAGCGCGCCGTCCGATCTTTTCGACAGCTCGACTCCTTTCTGAGCCGCTGTGATCGCTTCCTCAAAACGCCCCTGTCTTTGGTAAGCGAGAGCCAGAGTTACGTGCGTCGCAGGAAAGCTCGAATCGAGTTCGATGAAGTTGTTACATAAGGCAATGGCCGCATCAAGATTACCTCTTAGAATGTATACAGTTGCCACATTGACGGCGATGACGGTCGAAAGAGGATCAAGCTCCTGCGCCCGCTTAATCTCCGCAAGCGACTCGTCGACGCTCCCTACACTAATAAGCTGGGCGGAATACCACTGGTGTACTGTCGGATAATTCGGATTGAGCTGAATCGCACGCCTGAACTCTCGGTCAGCATCTCCCCATTGCCATGAAAATGTATAAAGCTGTGCGAGTGAGGCGTGCGCTTCCACCAGTGAATCGTCTATCTCAAGTGCACGGAGCGCGGCGGCTTTTGCTTTCGGGAGCACTTCGCTCGTGGGACTACCTGCGTAAATTTGCATCAGCCCATAACTGTCGGCGAGTCCGGCGTAAGCGAGTGCGTAGTTCGGGTCATTATCTATTGCTTGCTGAAACTGTTCTATAGCTTTCTTCAGTCCTTCCGAAGTTCTCCTGTTCCAGTAGTAGCGACCCTTCAGATAAAGCTGATACGCCTCGGAGTTCTCGGTGTATTTTTTTGATACTATTGCCTCTTCAGCACCGGACAGCTTGGTTTTGAGTTTGCTCGAAACATCACGGGCAATCTCGCTTTGCAGCGAGACAAGATCTGATTGTTTGCGAACATATTGCTGGCTCCAAAGAACATTGTCCTTTTCGACATCAACCAATTCCAAACTCAGAGTCAATTGGTCACCACGCTGCACGATCCTACCGTTCAAGATCGCCTGAACATTCAACTCCTTGCCGGTCGTTCTTGCGTCTGTTTCCTTGCCCTTGTAACGAAAAACGGTCGAGCGCGGTTTGACGCTCAGATTCGGCACGTTCGATAAACTGCCGATCAGCGTTTCGGTCATCCCGTCCGAGAGATATTCGACATCGGCATTGCCGCTTTCATTGACAAACGGCATCACGGCGATGGACTCGATCTGCTTGGTGGTTGTGCTAAAAGATCGATAACCCAAATAAACGCCGAGAGCGATAACCACGACCAGAATCGGAGCCGCGATCAGGCGTTTGTCGAAGCGTTTTTGCGGAACATCGGCGATTCCCGACGGCAAAACTGCGGTCTTTTCGGTCGTATGTATCTGAGCGCGAGTCGGTGCCTCGCGGGCGGCATCGGTCGTGTGCAAGATAGCCGTCGCCGGTTCATCGACGGGACTGAACCCGGTCGCAACGCTCGTCGGCGTTCCCGATTCCGGCCTAGCCGGGCCAAACAACAATTCCGAGCCGTCGTCGAGGCAGAAGCTCATCGAGTCGTCGTTATAATCTCTTCCGCACTGCGGGCATTTCTTCATAGTCTTCTATTCCGGCAGATTCATACGTTTCAGCAAATCCTTGAAGCGCGGGTCGTCGTTAAACTCAATCCATTTTTGCCGCGGCTACACGGCGGATCAGGTCACTAAAACGCGAATCATCGCGCAAATCATCCCATAAAGGATTGACTGAAAACACCGCAGGACGCAGTGTGCGCTCGGTGATCTCTTTTTCCAGCAAGGCAAAGGCTTTATCCTTATCGCCAAGCGCGCCATAGACCAGCGCGAGACTCGCGCTCGAAACATAGCGACTCGCCGATTCCGCTTGTAATTCGCCGAGCAATTTGAGGGCTTCGTCGCGTTGTCCCGACCTTGCCAATGAACGGGCAAGCTGCGCCCTTACCCACGGATTGCTATTCAATGCCGCAGCTTTTCGATACTCGGCAACAGCTTCGGCATAAAGTCCCTGAGCGTGATATGCAGCCCCTAAATAATGGTGGCTAACGTTGAAATTGGGATCAAGGGCAAGCACTCGCTGAAGCTGCGCGACAGCCTCGTCGAATCGCCGTGACCTTGTGAAGATATTGCCTAAATCGGCGCCGATGATCGGCGAAAGCGGGTCAAGCTCTTCGGCTCGTTTGCCCTCCGCAATGGCTTCATCAAATCTTCCCATTGCTACGAGACATTCAACGCCGAACTGTTGATGGGCGGACGGATAGTTCAGGTTCACTTCAATCGCGCGGCGAAATTCTTTTTCTGCGGCGGTTTGATTCCACGAAAAGTGAGAATAGTAAATTGCCAGAGCGGTGTGAGCTTCCGCCAAAGACTCATCTATCTCAATCGCGCGAACGGCAGCCGCCCTTGCTTTCGGCATACATTCCAGCGGTAACGCGACGCTGAAGGCGGGAAACAATACATAACTCTCAGCCAGCCCGGAGTAAGCGAGAGCATAATTCGGGTCTTTTTCGACCGCGTGCTTGAAAAACTCGACCGCCTGCTTGAGCGATTCGCCCGTGCGTCTGTTCAATTGATAACGTCCTTTCAGATAAAGTTGATAGGCTTCGGGGTTCGCGGTGTAGTTCTTTTCTACTTTCGCTACATCTGCACCTGATAATTTGGCTTTGAGATTGGTTGAAACATCTTTGGCAATTTCGCTTTGCAAAGAAACAATGTCAGATTGTTTGCGGTTGTAGCTTTCCGTCCAAATCACTTTGTCTTTGCTAACGTCAACCAATTCCAACGAAAGCGTCAACTGCTCGCCGCGCTGTACGACTCTTCCATTCAAAACCGCCTGAACGTTCAACTCTTTGGCGATAGTCTGTAAATCCGTGTCTTTGCCCTTATA
>JBDTMQ010000168.1:0-9505 GCA_039934155.1 Acidobacteriota bacterium
CGACCTTAACGCGTTGATTCAGAACGTGCGTTCGTTCCGCGAATTTGTTGGCGAACAATTTCGTATCATCGCGGTGATCAAAGCCGATGCCTATGGTCACGGTGCGCGGAAGTGCGCCGAAGTGCTCGAAAAAGATAATGTTGATATGTTTGCTGTCGCGATCCCGGAAGAAGGAATTCTTCTTCGCGATGCGGGCGTTACGAAGCCGATAATATGCTTCGGTGGATTTTGGGAAGGTCAGGAAGAGTCGGCGTTCTCACATAATATTACACCCGTCATCATCGATCTCGAGAACGCAAAAAGTCTTGATCGCGTCGCGCGGAAGCATAAAGCGGTCATTCCCGTTCATCTCAAGATCGACACCGGAATGGGTCGCGTAGGATTTCGGAAGGAAGATATACGATCGACAGCATCGGCCCTGGTCGAACTTACCGGTCTTCGTGTCGAGGGGTTGATGACACACTTTGCAGCGGCCGATGATCCGTCGCAGGCCGAATTTACTCAAATTCAGATCCAAAGGTTCGAGAATGCACTAGAGACTTTTCGTGAATTTGGCCACCGGCCCGAATTTATCGACCTTGCCAATTCCCCCGCGTCGGTTACCGGGCCGCCACCGATGGGAAACGCGCTCAGGCCCGGCGGTCTCCTTTACGGTCTCGAAGACTATATTTCGATACCCGATATTCCGCGTCCCTCGGTCACGCCCGTGCTCTCGCTTTTTTCTCGGATCGCTCAGGTAAAGACCATACCTGCCGGTGAATCTATCGGCTACGGTCGCAGCTTCACAGCCGCTCGCGAATCGCTGATCGCGACGATCCCGATCGGTTACGCCGACGGTCTGCCAAGGTCGCTTTCGAATAAAGGACACGTAATTGTAAATGGCAGGCGCGTTCCAATAGTGGGCCGCGTCTCGATGGATTGGACGACGATCGATGTTACGGATCTTCCCGCCGCCGCCCGCGGCGACCTGGTCACGCTGATCGGCAGAGACGGCGATGAGCACATTTCAGCAGTTGATATTGCGCAGATCGCCGGTACGATCTCGTATGAAATAACCTGTGGGGTCACTGCCCGGGTGCCGAAGTTTTACAACCTTCCTTACCAATGATCGCCGGCCCGCCCGCATCATCCTTGTAATTCGTGGTTCGACTTTAGATAATTTAATTATGAAACGGCTTGGCGACATCGAGTGGAAAACGTTTTTCGTCAAGCTCTATAACAAAATAATGGACACCGATATATTCGGTGCTGCCGCTCAAGTCGGATTTTATTTCTCGTTCTCTTTCTTTCCGCTTCTGTTCTTTATCGTCAGCCTTTTCGGTATGGTGCTCGATTCTACCGATGCTCTCCGTGATCAACTATATGTTTATCTGGCACGGCTAATGCCATTCTCAGCTTATGAACTGGTTCGGCGAACGATGGATGAAATTATCGAAAACAGTTCGGGTGGTAAATTGACGCTCGGAATTTTCATTACGCTTTGGTCGGCATCGGCCGGCATAGATAGTTTGCGGAGTGCACTGAACCAGGTCTACCAGTTAAAGGAATCGCGGTCCTGGATCAAAACAAAGCTTCAATCTCTTGCCCTCACATTTCTCTTTATTTTATTGATCTCTTTCTCACTTGCTACGGTAACCGCGGGGTGGAATTTTGTTGAATTTGTTGTCGCTTCCGCGGGTTTTCATATAACTTCACCACTTATTTTAAAGTCGATGCAATGGATCGCGATAATTACGGTAACGATCTTTGCGACCGCCGTGGTTTACAGCTGGCTTCCCTGTTTCGAAAAATTCCGCTGGTTTTGGATCAGCCCCGGCGCCGGCGTTGCGATCCTGCTGTGGCTTGCTTTTTCGGGCGGCTTTCGTCTCTACCTACATTATTTCAATTCCTATAATCGTGCCTACGGCTCGTTAGGCGCGGTGATAATCCTGATGTTGTGGATGTACCTGACGGGCATGGCAATTCTTCTCGGAGGAGCGATCAACTCAGTATTAACGAAGATGTCAGAGCCCGACTCAGCGAAAACGCTGGACGACGCCGCGGAAGGCTTATGAAGCTGAATAATGCCCGGCTTTTTCACGTGCACCCAGCCGGGTGATATCATTTGAGTAATAACTGATCGCCCTTGAATTCATATGTCGATAATGCTTGATGAGATCGCGGAACAGCCCGCTGTCTTGGAACGGACCATAGCCGAAGAACGTGAAAAGACGACACGTCTCGGCGATCATTTGCGTCAGAAGGACATTGATCTGATCATATTGGTCGCCCGCGGCAGTTCGGATAACGCGGCACTTTTTGGCCGGTATCTGCTCGAGGTCACGACCGGCATTCCCGTGTCGCTCGCGGCGCCGAGCGTTTTTACGCTGTATAACACAAAGCTCAAGCTGAATCGTGCATTGGTGATCGGCGTCTCGCAATCGGGCGAGGGCGACGACATCAATCACGTGCTCGAGAGCGCTAAACAGAGCGGGGCATTCACGATTGCGATCACCAACGAATCGGCTTCGGCCATGGCCGCGATCGCCGATGAGACGCTTTTGATCCACGCCGGTCGCGAAAAATCGGTCGCCGCGACAAAGACCTATACCGGGCAGATGCTGCATTTTTATATGCTTTCTTCGGCGATCGGAAACCGGCGTCTCGAATATCACAAGATCCCTGAGTTTGCGTCCAAGGCGCTCGAGCTTCGAGCGGAGGTTCAGGATATCGTCCAGCGATATGTTTTCATGGAAAACTGTGTGGTCGTAGGCCGCGGTCTCAATTACGGCAATTCGTACGAATTCGCGTTGAAGCTGATGGAAACCTGTTATGTCGTCGCCGAAAGGTTTTCGTCCGCCGATTTTTTTCACGGCCCTCTGGCGATCGTCGAGCGTCGCTTTCCCGTGATCATGTTCGCTCCCGCCGGTGTCACGCGGCAGAGCAGCGTCGATCTGCTCGAACGGCTTAAAGAACTTAAAGCCGATTGCCTGGCCATAACCAACGACACAGCGATCTCGCAAAATTCTTCGCGAAGCCTTTCGCTGCCTGCCGATATCGACGAATTCCTGTCGCCGATCCCGTTCATTATCCCGGCACAGCTTTTTGCCGCGTATCTTTCCGAGGCCAAAGGTCTCGATGCCGACGCTCCACGCTCTTTGGCAAAAGTCACTAAAACCCTCTGATCGGTCATTATCCGGCATCTCCGGCATCTCGAATCGGCTGGCTTGTAACACCTAAATGCAGAAGCCCGCGCCTAAGCAAGGGCGCGCTCAAGACAGAAGACAGAAGACAGAAGACAGAAAAGAGTAAGTATAAGTTGAAAATTGAAGATCTGAAATTTTGCAAGCTCTCGATCGATACCATCAGGGCCAAAGCCAAAAATCGTAGAAAAGTAGGCCTGACCCCGATCGTTGTTTCAATGTTGGGTGATTTTGATGTTCATTGATGCACGGGGAAATCATGCGCGGGCGATTATCGTAGGTATTTGCAGCGAAACGCGGAAACACAGTGGTTGGCGATCGGCCCGATAATTTTACAAATTTACATCGGATAGTCCGTAGGGGCAGCTCTTGTACCTGCCCGCGGAGCTTTATAGTTATGATCAGGCCGGTACAAAACCCGCCCTATTTGCTCGACAATCGCTTATGCGGGCGGATACGCCTTCCTCATACGTACCGGCGTTTCGGGTGATCGTGGAATTTTGAATGAGTACCCGTTTCATTCATTAGACGCTTGACAATGTGTGATACAATACATGATCCGCTTTGCGGCGTGTGGCGTTCTTTGAAAAAATCTAAATCGTTGGATCTAAAGAGAAAAGCGGAGGAGACTCACGGGTAATTCGTGGGACCGTTCCCGTAAACGCCCTTTTTACAACAATTTAAGTTTTGCAAAACTGATCTTTTGCGCTAAATTCGTGAGATACCACGCATAAGATAAGCAAACACAGAGACTTAAAGCAAAAAAGACGCGTGAGACAGGGGTGAGACACCTTGGGACACATGCAGTATAACCGGGCTCGTGTCACAGACGCGACGCCCCCGGATAGATTATCCAAATAAGGGATCTCCAACCTGCCCGGTCAGACTAACTGAATTCGGAAGCGGCACGAAGCAATGCATCACGCATTTCGCCGGCTGATCCCCATCTAAGCTCTGCCTGCTTTGCCAAAGCCGTTTCAAAGACCGCCGCGACACGCAAAGGAACTTCGGAAACACGCGAATTAATTGGGATGATCGGTTTTTCGAAGATGGCTTTGACGGTCTCGGCAATACCCGCTTTCGGACTGATATCGAGAGCGTGAGCGCCGGTCAAAAGGCTGTAGGCCGTCATTCCGATCGCATAGATATCCGACGGCGGCCTGACCTCTTTGAAATCGCGGACCTGTTCCGGCGGCATATAGGCGATCGTGCCGGCAACATCGCCGACCATCGTCACACCGCTCATACCCGTCTGCTTATAACTTTTTGAAAGACCAAAGTCAGTGAGTTTGGCGTGATAAGCCGGAAAATTGCCGTCAACCAAAATGTTCTGCTCTTTGATATCGCGATGAACGAACCCCTTTTTATGGGCAAATTCGAGGGCCGAGAGTGTCTGCTCGATGATCTTGACCACCTCACGATAATTGAGCTTGCCGCCGCGATGTTTTGCCAGCCGTGCGGCGTCCATACCGCTTACGTATTCGGTGACGAGATAAACGACGCCATTATGCGTGCCGTGCTCGAGATAGCTGACGATATTCGGGTGCTGCAGCGAAGAGGCGACCTCGATCTCTCGTATAAATCGTTTTAGAGACTGTTCGCTGACCGCCACCTCGGGAAGCAGTGTCTTGATCGCGACCGCGCGGCCGTCCTTTACAGACCGGGCCAGCATCACGCTGCCCATCCCGCCCTGGCCTAAAACCCTGATCATCTGATAATTCGGGATAGGCTGCGGATTCTTTTTCAGCTTTTCGCGGCATTCATCGCAAACGTACGAGAGCTTTGCATCGGGCCGAGAGGCTTCCGCCTTGGCCGGCAGACCGCAATTCAGACATGCGATCGTGATCAGCGAGGGCTCAGTGCTCTCTTCTTTGAAAGGCGTGCCTGAAATATGCGGCGTCGGATCGGCGGCAACCTGCACTTCCAACACGGTCTCGCCGCCCTGGATCCGGTCACCGTGTTTGAGATGTGCGGTCTCGACCCTCAGGCCGTTGACAAAAGTGCCGTTCGTCGAACCCAGGTCACGAAGAAATGCCTGTGGCGGCGCGATCTCGAGGATACAGTGGTGGCGCGAGAAAAATCGATCATGCGGCAGGCAAAACTGTGCGTCTTCGCTTCGCCCGATCATAAAAGTGTCGTGCTGATCAAATGTGAAGTCGCGTCCGGTTTGTGGGCCCGCCACGACGTGCAGTGTTACACGCATCCGTTAGAGTATAAAGAATTTCTTGTTATCGCGCCACCAAACCAATGACGAGGAAAATCATTGAAGCTAAAAATGTTACGATACCGAGCACCATGCCGCCGATCGCCAGACCGCGGCCGGCATACCGGGAAGGATCCGTGTCGGCGTTCCGCATCCCGAGATAACCAACAATAGCAGCCGGAACTCCGAGCCAAATACCCCCGTAACAACAAACCATTAAACCTGCGAATATTCCCAGAACCAGTGCAATTGTGGGCAAAGTCTGGTCACGTGAGACCGAATATCCGCCTAATCCGAATGCCGGCGACTGACTCTGCGGCGTCGGATTCTGCCATGGCGCCGGCGGTGAGGCGCCCACCCAAGCATTTTGATTGGTCACCCTCGCTGACGGCAGTACCAGCGTCGGTGGCGAATCTTCGCCTGATCCTGGCCGGTCAGACTGGAAAAGTGTCTGAGGTTCCTCGCCAGAATACTGCATCAAAAGTTCGCCGTCGTTCAAGCAAAAATTGATGTCTGTATCTGAGTAACCCTGGCCGCATTGCGGACATCGTTTCATACAGGAGATTATTGTCCGCTTATTTTGCTATTTCAAGTTTCTTGAAAGCGGCCTTTACCGCATCGCCCGAGTAAAGCCCGGCAACGCCGCCCTTTCGCGAAAGAGTGTCCTTGAACGACGTCACCAATTGTCCGTTGATATAAAGCTCCATCGTCCCGCTCTTGTCCCGGACCTCGAGTACATTTTCCTCTGAACCGTCATTTATTAGCGGCGAGGTCGTCCAGTTGACGATACTTACCTCATTCGCCGGTTCATGGCGGACGACCCGGTACTTTTTCTTTTTGGCGTTTATCAGGAACGCGTAATCGCGGATCAGCGGCGTCGTATCGCTGCTGAAGATCAAACCGTAGCCGAGCGCCGAATCGACGTCATCCAGATTGCGGACGGTAACGCGGGTGGTCGCTCCATCCGTTTTATACTCTTCGGGTGCAACGAGCACATAATAGAACCGCTTCTTCTTCGAGCTCATTATGAGCTCATCATCAGAAAACTCAGTGTCACCCCACTCTGAGGAATCGCGTACCCATTCAGAAAGGTCGACGGTTTGAACGCTTGTCGAATCGAATGGCGACGCGGTTGGCGTTGGCTGTTTCGAATTATTGACGCCGGTTATATCGCGATTTTGATTCGCATCTTTATTGATCGAAACAAAAGCGATCATTCCGGCAAATCCGCCTCCGCACAACAACACGATCCCACCGAGGATCAGCAGGATCCACACCCAGGTTTTCGAGGACTTTTTCGGCTGAACGGAATATTGCGGCTGGGCGTCCCAGCTGGTCTGAAGACCCGACGCCGCCACGGTATTCGGATCCGTCGGCCGCGGCTGACTCATCATTACCGTTTCCGGCAGGCCGGCCCCGGCGGCTTTCAGTACCGAACCGTCGTCGAGACAAAAATTGAGGCCGTCGTCGTCATACGACTTTCGACAGGTAGGGCAAACTTTCATCGACTGTTCCTCGGGCGCAAATCAACGTAACCTAATCGAAGGATATTATACGCATTTTGGATTCCAAAGGGTATTAACGAGGCGAGAATCGCAAAGTTTCAATAAAGTCCGCTGCCGCACCGGCCGCAAAACCTGATATTTGGCGGATAAGCTCCGCCACACTTGCTGCAAACACGCTCAGCCTGCTGAGGCATCACCCTAGGCGCTGAAACGGCTGTTCCGGGTATCGAAGGCCGGCCTATCTGCATTGACGGCGAACTCAGGCCGCACCGGCCGCAAAATCGGGAATTCTGGGGCAGCGGAGCCGAGCAACGAGGACACGGGAACATGGGTTCCGAATCGCCGGCGCTTACCAAAACGAAAGAACGGCCGCCGCATCGGCCGCAGAATTTTACGCCCTCAGCAAATCGCGAATTGCAGTTACTGCAGGCAACGATGCCTGGCATCAGGCTCGAATCGGCCCCACTGCTGTTGCCGCCCTGCGACGAGGACGGCTGACTGCCCGCCTCGCGTACAGACCGCAGCTGTGCCTGAATGACCTGTTCGCTGCCGCCCTCACGGATCTCGATAACCCGTTCGTCGTCCTTTTCACCCAGCCGCGAAACGCGCAGAACGTGCTGACCAGCCGGCACGTCAGACAAAACGACGCGGCCCGAACTGCCGATGCTTCCCCTTCGTTCGTCATCGACGTATACCTCAGCGTTGACCGGTGCCATGATGATAAGTCTTTGAAGTCCCGGCTTCTTTGATTCGTCGACACCCGCGGCCGCTTTTTCGAGATCGGCTATCCATTCGGCGACCGTCGCCTGCCGGTCTTTGGCTTCGATCTCGAGAGAACGCATAATGACCTGGTCCACCTCAGCCGGGATATCGGTCCTTATCGTGGAAAGCGGCGGCGCCTTATGCATGATCTTCTGCATGATCAGCTGCATCATATCTCCCGAAAAAGGTGTTTTGCCGCCGAGCATCAGGTAGGCTATCGTGCCGAGAGCGTAAATATCAGCGCGTGCGTCGACTCCGACCTCGGGCTGCATTTGTTCCGGAGACATGAATTCGGGCGTTCCGATTATGCCCCGCGACGACGGTGTAGCGTTAGAGCTGACATCGGTAACCGTCTGGCTGATGATCTTTGCCAAACCAAAATCACCCACCTTGATAAAACCGTCGCCACCGCTTTTTCCCGTTTGCATCAAGAAGATGTTAGCCGGTTTGAGATCACGATGAAGAATTCCGATATCGTGAGCGGCATCGACGCCGTCGGCAATTTGTCTTAGCAATCGAACGGCACGTTTTACCTGCAGCGTTCCCTCGCGCCGCAAAAGCCGGTGCAGCGTCTCGCCTTCGACATACTCCATCACCAGATAGAAAACGCCGTTATCTGTCTCACCAAAATCGGTGACGCTGACGGTATTGGGGTGAAGGATAGAAGCCGCGGCTTGAGCTTCCCGTTCAAACCTTGCGATCGCTTCGCCTTCCTGCAGGTCGTCGCTGCTTAGAATGTCCTGACGAACGGTCTTGACCGCGACCCGCCGATTGGCAAATTTTGTGTCTTTGGCTAAATAGACCTGGCCCATTGCGCCGCGTCCAAGACGGCTTTCCAGAAAATAGCGTTTGGCAAGCATTTGATCGCCCGGCAGCGAACCCCTGGTCGGGGTCTGATCATGCGGACAGACCCCGACGTCTTCAGAAAAACAAAGCTCGCATTTAGGGCACTCTTTCATTTACACAGATTCTCTGGCTGATTTGATCCGGCGCCATATTTCGACTGAAAAAGGCCGCAATATGTCCGATCTATGAACGATACCGGGGTAACATTTTTGCTGTCAGAAGGTATTATCCGCAATTACGTTTCGAAAAGCACGCCGCGTTGCAGTCCGTACGACCGCTTGCTATAATCCCCTTTGTCTTTTGGGTCGATAGCTCAGTCGGTAGAGCAGCGGACTCTTAATCCGCGGGTCGCAGGTTCGATCCCTGCTCGGCCTACCAATTTCTGCAACGAAAAAGGGTCACTACGGTGGCCCTTTTGTCGTAAGGCATCCTTTGATCACGCAGCTACATTCCGTCGCTTTACCAGAATGTTAACAGCAAAGGTCATTGTAAATGCCACGGCCGCAACCGCCGTGACTACGTAAAATGCGGCCGTGTAATCCCCGTTATTTGCCGCCGCAAGCCGACCGGTAACGACCGACCCCACAAATCCGCCCAGAGTCTCAATTAGCGTGATCGCACCGAGGATCTTGCCGATGTCCTTCAGCCCGAAGCTCTCGACCGTTAGAAGTTGTATCAACACAAAACTGCCGCCGTATCCTAGTCCGAAAGGCACCAAAAAAACGAATATCGTCGATGCGTTCAAAAAGCCCAGCAGCATCACGGTCGAAAGCAGCATTAATCCGCAGCATGCCGACATCACTATTCGCGTCGGAAAGCGGTCGCACAGCCAGCCGAACAAAAATTTGCCGAGAACGCTGGTCGCGAAAAGCACGCTCTGTGCGCTGCCGGCAAGCTCACGGGACACGCCTATGTTGTTCTGCAAATAAAGATTGAATTGCTGGCTTATCGTAAATATTGGATAAAAGATTAGTACCGCACAAGCTCCGATCACCCAGAAAAGCGGC
>JBDTMQ010000169.1:0-8392 GCA_039934155.1 Acidobacteriota bacterium
CGGCGGCGACACGTAGAATATCGTTCATCCCTGCGATGTCTTTGCCGGTGGTCGAAAAGTACAGCCACCTGCCGTCACGCGACCAAGCGTCGAGCTGTTCTGCCGCGTCATCAAAGGTGATCCGCCTCAGCTGGCCAGTATCGAGTGCCAACGTATAAATATCGCCGGCTCCGGTCCGATTCGATGTAAAGGCGACCCGCTTGCCGTCAGGCGAATACAACGGCCGCGATTCGGTGGCCGGATGCGACACCAGCAGGCTGGCCGCTCCGCCCGCGGCCGGAACGGTCCAGATATCGCCGCCGGAGACAAAAGCGATCTCTTTTCTATCAGGCGAAAGGGCCGGTTCGGTCATGTATGCAGAGGATTGAGCCAACGCGCCCAATGCAGAGGCGGTAATAAATACGGCAACGGCAAGAGTTTTTGTGACCATAATGATTTGTTGATGGCTGTTTAAATGGGAACTGCGGTAAATGATACGAAAATCCGGCGAGAATGTTTATTTCAAACGCGAATTGGCTCCGTTTTATAAATTCCTCGATTTGCCTTAAAATTCGTTTTCAGGACGCCAACCTAATAAATGACGGATCGCGAAAAATTCGGCCTCATCGCCGGCAACGGTCAATTCCCTTTTAGGGTCATCGACGGCGCTCGGCGGCAGAACGTTGAATTGGCCGTCGTCGCCATTCGCGAAGAGACCGACCCGGAGATCGAAAAAGCCGCCGACGCGTTAGTGTGGGTCGGGATCGGACAGCTGGGCAAAATGATCTCGTTCTTTAAGTCACAGGGCGTCAGGCACGCGATCATGGCGGGCCAGGTCAAACATGTTCAGATATTTTCGGGCGCGCTGCCCGACGTGCGAATGCTGAAGATGCTTTGGAATTTGCCAAGGCGTAACACCGACGCGTTGATCGGCGGCGTTGCCGGCGAACTTGAGAAAGAAGGCATCGATCTTATCGACTCGACATATTTTCTGCAGGACGACCTCGCCCAGGAAGGCGTCATTACAAAACGTGCGCCCACTGAGGTCGAACGGGCCAATATTGCATACGGTCTTCATATCGCCAACGAGATCGCACGACTCGATCTTGGGCAGACGATCGTCATTCGGGCGTCGGCCTGCGTTGCTATCGAAGCAATGGAAGGCACTGACGCCGCTATCCTTCGTGCCGGCACGCTTGCCAACGGCAAGTTAACGGTCGTTAAAGTGGCAAAGCCCGATCAGGACATGCGCTTCGACGTTCCGGTGGTCGGCGTTCCGACGATCGAGAATATGATCACGGCCGGTGCTACATGTCTCTCGCTGACGCCGGGGAAAACATTGATCTTCGACAAGACCGACGTCGTCAAACTAGCTGATAAGAATAAGATAAGTATCATCGGCTCTCACTGAAACAAAATTGTCGGCGTCGCGTAATTACTGCATCCCGGCAGTGAATATCATTCTGATTATCGCCGCTTTGATCTCATTTTTTACATCGCGGCCGGGCACTAAAAACAATGAAAAGAAATCTATTCGTACTGTTGGCAGTTTTTACGCTGCTTTTCCAGTCAACGGCGCTGGCCCAAAAAGCCGTTCGCATCACGCCCGCCGAACGTAAGAGGGCCGTTGCCATTACCGCCGCCCAGCTTAAAAACTATTTGTATTTTGTCGCATCTGACGCGATGGGAGGGCGTGATACGCCTTCACAGGGCCTGGACATTACGGCCGAATTCATCAAAATGAACCTCGAACGCTGGGGTTTCAAGCCGGCGGGCGATAACGGAACGTTCTTCCAAAAGATCGCCTTAAAATCTGACACGGTCGATGCTCAGAACACTTTGCTTTCGATCGACGGCCGTCCGTTCGCGCTCGGCGACGATTTTGTCCGAATGATGGGCAGCGGCTCAGCCAGCGCGCTGATGGTCTATGCCGGCGACGGATGGGTCGTCAAGTCTAAGGGTCTTGACGCATATGGCGGGATGGATATTTCGGGAAAGATCGTCGTTTTATCAAGCGATTCATTTCCAAGTTCCAATACACTGACTAGACGGCCGGCGGGCGTGGCCCAGACCGATTTGACCGGCACCAAAGGAACCGATTGGGCCGATCCTCTTACATACGCCCGCGATCATGGGGCGGCAGGCGTGATCGTTATCGCATCGCCGACCGGGTGGGACCAGGTGCGAAGAATTTATACACGCGGTTCGACCTATCCCGAAAAACTGCGTGAAGCTCCGGCGGCGGCAACAACGGCCAGATCCATGCCGGTCGCTATAGTATCAAGCAAGGCCGCTGAAACGATCTTTGCCGGCGCATCTGGAAATAAAGATTCCAAGACCGCATTTGCCGTCAATAAAACCGTTTCGATGACGGTGATGACCAGATCTGAAACTAAATGGACACAGAATGTTGTCGGCATTTGGGAAGGCGGCGATCCAAAGCTGAAAAATGAAATGGTCGCCATCGGCGCTCACTACGACCACGTCGGCACGAATCCGAACGCGCCGGGAGATGACAAGATCTGGAACGGCGCCGACGATGACGGATCGGGCACCGTCGCGGTATTGTCGATCGCCGAGGCTCTTGCCAAGTCGCGGATCAGGCCGAAGCGCTCCATCCTGTTCGTCTGGCATTGCGGCGAGGAAAAAGGCCTTTGGGGCAGCGAATACTTCAACAAATTCCCAACGGTCGACATCAAAAACGTCGTTACGCAATTGAATATCGACATGATCGGCCGCAGTCAGGACCCGAACAACATAATTCCGTGTGACCGGCCGGGAAAACGCTGTGATCAAGAGCTTTCGAAACCGAACGAGATCTATGTGATCGGGACTGAGATGATGAGCTCGACGCTCAGCTCGGTGACCAAGGGCACCAACAGTGCGTATTTGAAGCTCGACTACAATTACCGTTACGACGATCCTAAGGACCCGAATCAATTCTTTTTCCGCTCTGACCATTTTCATTATGCCCACAGCGGTGTTCCGATCGTGTTTTGGTTCGACGGCGTACACGAAGATTATCACCAGGCGAGTGATAGTCCGGATAAGATCGATTATCAAAAGATGCAAAAAGTGGCCCGAACGATCTTTTTGACGATGTGGGAAGTTGCCGACCTGCGAACGCGGCCGGTGGTCGATAAAGTTTTACCGCCCGCATTGTCGGAGCGATAGTCGAATAAAAAAAGGAGCTGAAAGGCTCCTTTTTTCTTATTTGCTTCGTTCGGCTTGCAGGCGTCTGTATACTTCCGAGCGAGAGAGTCCGGCATCTTTTGCCGCCCTTTTTATTGCGGCACGCCGGTCCATTCCTTCAGATTCAAGCCGCCGTACGATTGAGGCAAGATCGTAACCGGCATCGATGGCCGGCCCGTTCACACCGCGTCCGATGACGATAACGATCTCGCCTTTGACGGGTGTCACCGCAAAATGTTCAGCCAGGCTGCCGAGATTCATTCGAATCGCTTCCTCGTGAATTTTTGTCATCTCTCGAACGACGGCGGCGTCCCGCGGGCCCAAAACCGCGGCGCAATCCAAAAGCGATTTGGAAAGCCTGTGCGGCGATTCGTAAAAGATCAGGGTTGCCGGAATTTCCTTTGTTTCTTCCAAACGGCGGCGGCGTTCGCCTGAGCGTGCCGGCAAAAACCCGCCGTAAAACAGTGCATCGGTCGGCAAGCCGGAAACTATCGCCGCGCAAACAAAGGCGACCGGCCCCGGGATCGGCACGACGTTGACGCCCGTCTTGATCGCTTTAGTGACCAGCCTGCTTCCCGGATCGCTTACAGCCGGCGTTCCGGCATCTGAAATAACCGCGACCGAGTGGCCGTTTTCGAGCAATCTTAAAAATTCGTCGGACCGAGCCTCTTCGTTGTGCTCGTGATAACTGACCAGCTTCTTCGAGATCGCGAAATGATCGAGCAGTTTTCTGGAATGCCGCGTATCTTCACACGCAATGATGTCGACCGATCTGAGTGTCTCGACCGCGCGCGGCGACATATCGTTCAGATTGCCGATCGGCGTTGCGACGAGATAGAGAGTGCCGGCCATAGGAATCTCTATCATATTGGGATGGCCGGTGCAGTTCAACGAGCGGGATAAATATAAAAATGCCCGGGCCTTGTGAACCCGGACATCTGACTATCGATCTCTATCGTTTCTTAGAAGGGCCACGGCAGCGAAATGCCGCGTCCGTTGTTGTTTCGGTTGCGGTTGTTGCGATTATTGTAGTTATAACCGTACACATCCGCGATCACTCTCAGATCGTTCCTTATCATATTCCAGGAATTGTTTAGATTACTGTTCCCGCGTGAATACGAAAGAGCCTGGTCGATACGCGATCCGATATCAAGCAGCCGGCGTGCTTCGTCCTGGCTGTTGTTCAGGTTGCGCCCACGGCCATATGCATCTTCGAAACGGTCCGCTGCATTCTTGAAATCATCCGCCAGATTCTCGAGGTCACCCGAATAGTTCCCTCGATTCCTGTTGTTCCGGTCGTTCCAGCGATCGTCCTGCCGGTCGTCATAGCGATCGACAAGATTTTCGAAAGTCCGTGCCCGATTCTTGATGTTGCGAACTGTGCCCTGTATGTCACGGCTGTAACGGCCGTTATTATAAGGCCCGTTGCCATATCCACCGTTGTTTCCGCTCCATTGAGCCGACGCGACCGACGGCAATGCCAACATAACAAGCGAAAAAGCTGCGATACCGATCAAAGTTTTGATTCGATTCATTTTTGTTACTCCTATCGTCATTAAAATGCAACGCAACTGCTTCTCGCTTCGGGCCGAATTCGGCACTTCGGCGTTGCTCACACCTGAAAAGGCAATGAGCGTGCCAGTTTGTGCGCGTTTAAGGCGAAAAAAGAAAAACCCCATAAATTACAGGGTCTCGTGTGATCTGGAATACCCCGGCCTGAGCCCGACTATTCCAAAAGGTCTACTTCAGGGGCGCAAATAAACGAATTAAGGCAAGGCCGTAAAGTCGGCCGACGATACCGATTCGCCGGCAAAAACGACCCTTGACGATTGACCAAATCTATAGCGGCGATGGGTGACCTCGAGGGTAACGGTCGAACCCGCCTCTAGATCGTCGAACGAATAGTAGCCAAAGGCATTTGTAAGGGCCGAGATGGTCTCGCCATCGGATCGTGTAAGCGTCACGCGGGCGCCTGAGATACCAAGACGACCGGATGTAAGAACACGACCGCCAACGCTGACGGCAGCAGCGGTCGGCGCGAACGAGCATGTAAAGCCCGACAGAAAGCCGGCACCGGTAAGCTGTATATCGTCGACCCAGACGCCGGTCCCGTTAACGGATTGGTCAGAGGCCATTCGCCAACGTAATGCCACCACCTTGTTCGCCAGCGAAGCCGGAAGGTTTACCGCCGTTGTAAGATAGCCGCCCGAATTTCCCGACCACGCCCGACGTCCGCCGATCGGGCTCCCAAATCCGGTACTGATCGATTGGTTGTAGCCGCCGCTCACAAACGGGCAGCCCGCCCCGGGGCAGACGGACGAACACGACGGACAGATATCGGTCCACGTCTGATTGTCGAGGGAATATTCCAGGACCGATCCGTCAAAGCCGCTCTCTGTTAAATAACGGTTGGCGAAAGCGAGCTGGGGTGACGCCGAGCTGACAAAGATCGTGGTCGACAACACCGCGTCATTGACACCGGCCGGGTCATTCGCAAATGCCGAATTCGGCCCCGAATTAGGCGAAGATATTGACGTCGCCCATGAGATCGATCCGCCTGAGAGGGACGTTTGTGACCAGAGTGAAGGCAGCGAAGGCGCGGTAACCGAATCAAAGTTCTGGCTGCTTGAACTGATCGTTGTATTGCCCAGACGGATCGACTTAACGATCACCGGATTGGTCCCGATCGCACTTCGAACGGTTATTGGAACCTGGAAAAACGAACCGCAAACCGCGTCGGCGGGTATCATTATGTCGATCGTATTTGCGGCGGTTGCGCCGTCAGCGAGATTTCCGTAATTGACGAACGAGCTGCCGGCGACGCTTGCCTGAACATTACTGACCGATGCCCCAGTGGTATTTTTGACAGGGATATTCAACCTGACATGTTCGCCGGGCTCCGGATATCCGTCACCATCACCGATCGAATCATTTACCGTCAGCGGATCGGAAAACACAGCATTCTTTGGATCGAAGCTTTCGGTAACGCGCGTGTTCCCGCTTCCGGTCCCTGCATTCTGAATGCTGGCGCCGACACCGATGCCGCGAACGGCAAACCCGGCCCAAATATCAAAAACGTCGTCAGGCGTCCCGCTCGCCTGAGCCGCCGCGATGATCGCATCGCGTTCGCTCAAAAACGTCGGGTTGATCGGCGCGAGCTTCATTCCATCAGTTACGAATTGAAGGATCCGGCGATTTCCGACCTCCCAGCCGAGACGCTCAATAAACCGAGCCCTGACCTCCCACAACGCGCTGCTCCAAACCTCGCCGGCGGCATGCACTTGATCAGGCTGGCCCGAGATATGGCTGCCGGTCATTGCCGGAAAAGCTCCGTCCGTGGTGTCTGCCTTTGTCGAATCGATATCGGCAAATGTCAGCGGGTTGTACGGCTTGCCGTTTGTTCCGACAGATGAAAGAACTGCCTTTGGAAATCGCCTGATGCCGTAATAATAATTCTGTGTGCCGACCGTGCCGAATCCGTTCATCAGCGAATAACCGCCGAGAGCGTACACGCCGTCGATCGGATCTGACGGCTCGGAAAGCAGCGAATGTGCATAAAAGTCTCCCCACCCTTCGCCCAATCCCCGCGACATATTTGTCGAAAGCCCCAGGCCGTCGCCGTGAAGTCGATTCGAAGTGCCGTGTGTTACCTCGTGGATCATTATTTCGGCATCAGCGGTGCCGTCGCGGTCAGGCGTCGGGCCGTTCCAGACGTACATTTGCATCTTGCCGCGGCCGCCATCGGGCGGCGTCGAAAAATTCGCGTTATTAGTGCCTGATGAATCCTGGCCCTCGGCCGAGATGCGGTCTGAACCGGCGCCTCCGCGTCCGAAATTGTTGTTTTGAAAATTCCCGGCTGCCTCCGTAAATCCCAACCGATAGAGCTCGTCGTGATATCGGTTCATGATCCAGAACTGCTGGATGACGGCACCTCGCCTTGATTCGACCGCATTAGGGCTCGACGCCGGCGGCGGATTGCCCGGCGGCGGGTTCCAACCGGATGTGAACGTGCGTGCAGGGACGCCGGCAGCCTGAGTGCCGGCATCGATCGAGTCCGCTCCGCCAAGGTCGAGTCCCGACTCGACAGCGTTCCCGTCGGTCGTATTCCCGCCATCGGTCATCCAGCCGAGATCGTTGAACGCAAACGGCGGCTCATTCCCGACGATAGTATATGTACTGCGGCCGATAGCACCTCCCTGAATCCCGCTGACTGCATTGAATGGGCCGGGCGAAAGCGGTGCCGGGCTGTCGGCGACATCGATCATCGCGCTCGGATTGGAATAGACACTGTAAACTGATGCTTGCGTCTGTTCTTCGGTCAAATCCTTTCGCCAGAGCATGTGACCGGTCGCAGTATCGACCACGACACAGTAGGCGCCTGCCGGCTGCCATATGACCACCTGCCACGCTGGGACCAAGGTCCCCGGCTCGACCGCAAAATACACTTTTTCAGCGGTCGTTGCCCAATCGCCCTCACCGAAAAATGTCTTGAGCCCGGTCGATCGCTTTTCGTCTATCAACAATTCGTCGGACCTAAATTCGTATTCGGTTTTAGCGGCGGCCAGCCCGACGGCGTCAAAAGCATTTCCGAATGCCGTCGCGACCGCCGCGCCGTCGCCCACCGGAGCGATTCCGTTTATCACCCTGAACATCCGGCCGTCCTTCGTAAATCCGGCCTTGATCTCGCCCTGGAATACGGTAATGCGGTTGACCGATTGTTTTAAAGTGGCAAATGAAAGCACGCCGTCCGGATTCGAATAACCCGATTTGACTTTCAGATCACTTGCGCCCGATACGGTCAACCCGAAAAGGTTCAGATTTTGCGTAACGAATTCCCGAAGTATCGAGCTCCGCGGCAGCCGGGCCGGTGCGGTCAAGAAAATATCGGCCGTGCGCTCGACGTCACTTCCGATCGATCCGACGATTCCCGTCGATGGATCGCGGTCGAGAGAAAGGTCGCTAAATTTGGATCTTAGTTTTTTTTCTGCTTCGACCGAACGGTCGATGAGGGCCGAGACATCCAGCGAAGACCTGCCTGCCAAGGCTCGCGCCGCTTGCCTGACAGTCTCACCAACCTCCGAATCGTCCGTCCGAACGTCGTAGTTCTGAAGATGTGTCGAATGATCGGTGGCCTTTCCGCGTTGGCTTTTCCCGCCCCGTTCTCTTTGAGCGTTCGTGCTGCTCCTGCTTAAAAAAAGTGTTCCCGCAATGATCAGCACCG
>JBDTMQ010000170.1:0-8749 GCA_039934155.1 Acidobacteriota bacterium
ATCACGAACTTGCTTCCCTTCCCTAAATTGCTCTCGGCCGAAACTTTTCCGCTGTGGGCGTCTGTAATCTGTTTGACCAACGACAGCCCCAGGCCATTGCCATGTATTTGGGCGTCGACCACCGATCGCGAACGAAAAAAGGGCTCAAAGATCTGTCGCAGGTCGGCGGCGGAGATGCCGATGCCCTTATCTTCGACAGAGATCTTTACTTTCCGATTTCCGTTTGTTACAGAAACTCGAAGCCATTTTGAACCGTTACTATATTTTATGGAATTGACCAGCAAATTCTTTATCGCCCGTGAAATGGCATCACGATCACCCTTGACCGAAGGCAGGCCTAACTGCACATCTCGTTCAACCGTAAATCCTTCGCTTTCGAGCAAATGAGAACACTCGTCGATAGCGTCGTCAACGAGTTCGGCAACGGCCAGCGGGCGTAAGTCGTATCGATGCCGACCGGAATTCGCGCCTGCAAACTCAAGTATTTGTTCGACCATCGCGGAGAGCTTTCGTCCCTCTGACTTTATCAGACCGCCGTATCTTACGATCTGATCGGGTTCGGCAGCGACGCCGTCAGCGAGATTTTCGCCGGCTGAATAAATGACCGCCAGCGGCGTCCGGAACTCGTGCGTAACGCTTGAGACAAAATCGACCTGACGTTGAGCGTAAATACGTGTTTTTTGAGCTAGGAAAAAAATCACCAGAACTGCTGTGGCTAACAATCCGAACAGTCCGCCGCTGAGCGCAACATCCTGCCAAAAAGCCTTGTCGATAAATGCCATGACCGATCCGTCACGGTGCTGTACGTTTATTAGCCACGTTCCGGGAATACCGGTCGCCCCTGAAAATATTTGAGCATGCGTTTCACCGGTGCCGCCTTTGCGTACTTCTACCTTAAATGTAGTATTTGCCGTTTTCTTATTGGGTTCGATCGACTCGATCGTCGTCGTCCTGCTTTCCGACTGGCGCCTCACGACGGTTTCGTTCACCTTTGGCTGCATGGACCGGGGCAAACTGTCGCGAGCCGAAAACATAAAAAATTTATCGGGCGACAGGTCGAAAAGAACTGCACTAGCATCCGTACCTGTGGTCGAACCATAAACCGCGCCGCCGTTCTCGTCCATTACCGAGACGCGAAATTCCCCGTCGGGAAAATATTTATTGACGAAGAACGGAAGTATATTCGTCGTTAAAGCGTCCCGGTCAAGGATAACGATCAGATCACCTATACTTTTCGGAAGCTCGATCACAGGAACAGTGTTGGCCGAATGTTCCTTGACCATGACGTGCTCGATTCGCCGGCCCGCCTCGCGTATCGGAAGAACAAGGGCATTTTGGTCCCCATAAAAAGGCCTTTCGGACTTATCAGCCGCGATCCGTGTTCTTAGTTCCGTGAGTAGACCTGCATCTTCGGTTGGAACGAAGCGTTTTGCAGCCGGATCGAAAACTGAAAGGCGAGCATCGTTAGACACAAAGTAAAACTGCTTGATGACTGATGGATTTTCGGCCTTTGAATGCCACAGATCGAATCGCTCGTTGAACTCCTCCGAACGTTGCCAGGCGTCGGCATCCATCTGAAAATTAAAATATACTGCCTGGATCTCACGATTGAATTCTTCCGCAAACCGGTTCGTGCTCTCCTGAACCCGGTTTTGAAGCTTTTCACGGTCATCGTCAGAAACCTGCTTTTGATGGCGGTATTGGATCGCGGCAAGTATCGCGATCAAAACGATCACCAGAGCCGCAATAGAAACTGATATCCAGGACTTACGCATTAAGAAATTCTCGATTCCGCTCAGTGCGGCGACCGATCCACGGCGGCCGTCTCGCTGATGCAGTATCTTATTTTGTTGTTAATTGCCCGTGTTGTCTATCGATTTTCAGCACTTTTTACATTCTTAACAAATTCTTTGCTTTGTCTTAACCATTCGTGGTAAAACCCTTGCAATAATGAAAACTGCCGGGTGACACATCTTTTTCGATTATCGGTCTTCCTCCAGAAGCATTTATCAAAAATAGACCGCCCGGCAACATCGAATTTTCAATCGGAGGCAGCTAATGAAAAAAATTTTTATATCCATCGCTTTCGCAGTTCTGTTTTTTGCCGGTCTCGGATCCCTTGTGGATAAAGCCGGTGCGCGATTCAGGTCTGACGAAAGAGCCCTAGTCCTGCTCAAACAGGCGCGTCTTGCTATTGGCGGCGAACAGGCGGTGGCAAATGTCAGAAGCATGACGATCAGCGGGCGGACCGCTAAGACGTTCAGTCTTAACGGAACATCCCGGACCGAAGATGGCCAGATCGAGATCGCGATGCAGATGCCTGATAAGTTTTCAAAGACGATCAAGATCGGCGGTGGCGATGGTTCTACGGCCGGCGAACAGCTGTTAAGCCAGCAGCATGACGTGATCATCCTGAAAAAAGGCGAAGTCGTACCATCGGGCAAAACCGGCGACTTTATTACCGAGGACGGAAAGAGAGTGATCGTCACTACAGTAGAAGGCCAACAGAATGGCAACGCTACATTCATCGTTACCGACAGTGGTGAAAAAGTGGGCAATCCAGTTGCGAAAAAGGTGATCGTTGAACGCTCGGAAGTAGGCGACGCCGCTTCAGCCAGTCAGAATCAAATTACGATCGTACGGAAAAGCCTTGACGAGAATGTCGATTGGACAGCCAAGAGCGGCGAAAAAATGAAAATTGGCACTCCCGATTCCCCCGCAGGTTTCGGTCAGATGCGCATGGCTCACACTGGAAGCAGGCACAACGAGCTTTTGAAAACAACCTTGGGCCTTTTACTTTCAGCCCCCGAAGGAATGGACGTCTCTTATAATTTTGCCGGTGAGGCGGACGTAGACGGAAATGCCTGCAATGTGATCAGCGCCGATTTTGCCGGTGAATCTATAAAGATCTATCTTTCAAAAGCGTCGAGCCTGCCGTTGATGTTAAGTTACAAGGCCGAGCCGATGGTCAACATTTTCCATTTCAAGAGAGACAAAGCTGGTGCCGGCGATGCGCAGAAAGAAAATGTAGTAATCGCGCGACAGCCCGCGGTCCAGAAATCGAACACGGTCGAATATCAGATGCGATTTTCAGATTATCGAAGCGTTAATGGCGTGCAGCTTCCCTATCGATGGACGACGACCGCTTCAGGCCAGCCGGACGAAGTATTTGAAGTAACCAATTATGAGCTGAATCCGGCAAACATTGCTGACCGGTTTTCGAACCAAAAGGTAATGATTCGCTCGAAGAAGGAAGGCAATTAGTCTTACTTTGTATTTGAAGACAAGACGGGTGCGGCGGAATTCGATTTCACCTCGCCCCTTTTTATTAACTTTTGCGCGATCGACGGGATCATCTTTCTGGGCACCGCGATCGCCTCTTTTATATGACGCTCATTTGTAAAATGCCCGGCGACATATATACCTGAGACATTCGTTTCATGCGTCTCGGTATCATAAGCCGGAACTTCACCGTATTTGCGTCCAACGGTTTTTACGCCCAGATTCTTAAGCATCGTCAGGTCAGCGTCTGAGCCGATCAGTACGAAGACCACGTCGTTCGGCATCACGACCCTTTCGCCCTTTTCGGCTTCGAGCTCTACTTCACTTTCACGGATCTCTATCACTTTGCCTAAAAAGAACAGTTTCAAGCAGTGTTCCTTTAACTCTTCTTCCAGCGGCTGCTTTACCCAATATTTAATACAGCCCTGTTTCGGATCGTTGTTTTCCCAATCCTGGCGAAAGATAGCCAATGTCGTCTCGGCACCTTCCTGTGCTAGAAAAAGTGCGGCTTCGCCAGCCGAATTGCCGCCGCCGACGATCAGTGCGCGTTTTTTCACCCAGGGATAGGTCTCCCGAAAGTGATCCCGAACCTTCGAAAGGTTCCCGCCGGTAACGTCTAGCTTTCTGGGATGGTCCATCGCCCCGATCGCGAATAGAACATTCCTAGCCCGGTATTCGTTCTTGTCGGTCACGACCTGGAACGAGATTTCCTCTTCTCGACTTTGCGACTGTACGGGAAACGTTTCTTGTCCCACGCGAAGAACAGCTTCTTCAGTACGCACATTCAACTCATTGTCCAAAACGAACCGGACATAATAAGAAAGCAGCTCCTCACGGGTCGGTTTTTCCCGAGCAGGCTTTAAGCCGCCTTCGGTGATCTCAAGCTCGTTCACGGTGGAAAAAACGGCCAGCCCAACCGGATAGTTATAGATGGTGTTGCCGATCAATCCTTTCTCGATGACTACATAGTCGAGGCCGGCATTTTTGGCTTCGAATGCAGCTGAAATACCCGCAGGCCCGGCACCGATAATTACGAGATCGTACATAGGACCATTCATTCGTCGAGATCTTTTAGGATCTCAGTGAACTTTTCGATCAGGATCTTTGTGGTTTCGAGGTCGCGTTTCGATTCCAGATATTTCTGCCATTCACCGGTTGCCGTCAACGCTTTTGTTACGTCTTCGTCAAGTGCGTGGGCCATTAGAACGAGCAAGTCGCTGAGAGCTTCATTTGCCTGCAGCAGCGACTGGATGATCGTGTAAGCAAGTTTACTATTCGGCTGATCGATATCGAGTTCTTCCATCTTGATCGGAAATTAGATCTATTTTATAAATGGCAGCTTCGCAACCTGCAAACCAACGTCATCGGCCTTTAGCTCGGTGCCTTCTGCAAGGTGATCATACCTGACATAGCCAAGCGCGATCATACGACCGAGTTGCGGCGAAAACGTTACGGATGTGATTCGCCCCGCATTCTTTCCGTCTTTCGAAATAAGTTCCACACCTGCTGCTAAATTCGATTCGACCGTAGACACCGCGGTAAGACCCGTCAATCGTTTTGCGACATGCCCTCGAAAGTGGATCCGCGCAATTATCTCTTGCCCGATATAACAACCTTTGGTATAGGAAATAAGGCCTTCGTCACCGATCTCCGGCACGATCGTCGACTCATCTATATCCTTGCCAAAGATAGGAATACCGCTCTCGATCCGAAGAGTTTCATACAGCTCCTCAGAAATTTCTTCCGCGCCCCGGTCTCGTAATGCTGTCAACATTCCGGGCACACTTTCGATCTCTACGAAATGATCCGTGCCAAGGTTTGAAGCCAATGAAACGAAGGGTTGGATACCGGGATCAAAGTCGCCTACTATTGAGAAATATCGGTAACTTTGTGAAAGATCATGAACAAAAAAGTCGCCGGCATAGGTAAATCGAAACAGATTATCAAATAATTTTTGACGGCAGGCATCTTCGGTCTCGAAGAGAACTGTATCGTTTCGCCTCGTAACTCTTACTACCGCCAAAAGTCGACCTTGAGCGGTTGGAAACGCAGCCCGCATTTGCTCGCCATCGGCCAAAGTTTTGACATCATTGGTGATAAGGCCGTCAAGAAACTGGACGGCCTCCTTTCCGTGAACCGAGATCAGTCCGCGTGCGGTTTCATGCACCCCGACGCCGCCATTTCTGATCATTTGATAAGGGCTCTCGCTGACTTTGTCCATCTCTCTTTTCGGCCGACGATTCTATTTACCCGTGGAGCGAGCAATACCGCGATCGAAATAATTGCTTTCCAGGAAAGCCTCGAACGAACGCTCAAAAAAGCCCGCCACAGCTTTTCCGCCGATCACCATTACCGGCCGTTTAAGAAAAGTATATTCTTCCGTCATCAGGTCCAGCATTTCCTCATTTGTGAGGACACGCTCACTCAAATTCATTTCGCGATATTTTACGGCCCGCTTTGAAAAAAGCTCGGCCGGACCGCCAAGCATCTCAGCGAGGGATTCGATCTCCTGCCGGCTCAACGGATCTTCCTTAATGTCCCGAATTGCAGACACTCGAATGCCGCGTCGATCCAGCCACCTAAGCGTTTTTTGACAAGTGGAACAATTGGGCAGCAGGTAAAGTGTTACTTTTTTCATGAATTGTGACTGCCGTTTTGCGGAAGAACTTTTGCCAATACTTTGTAATCCTTAAGCTGCTCTTGCATCCGGCGGCTTCCGGCAAGCACTTGTGGACTTGGGTGATACAAGGGAACCAGGAGCCTTCGGTCCCATTTCAATACTTTGGCCGCATGAGTCTTTAGTTTGAATTCATGATACGAGATCGATCTGATCGCTTCAAGCGCGACCCCGCCGAGCGTCGCGATAACTGGCGGATCCAGTAAGTCAACGACCTTTTTAAGATACTGCGAACAATTAAGGATCTCGCCGCGGGTGGGACGCCGGTTCGCATCGGTAGCCGATCGCGGGCTGCACATTACGGCACTGGTAATAAAGATCTCGTCGCGGCTTAACGAGATGGAATCCAAAAAGAGCTGAAAATTCTCTCCGGATTTATCGCCGAAAAACGGTCGGCGCGTCCGATCTGCCCCAACCCGGCCGGGTGCCTCGCCGATGAACATCACTTTTGGGTCAAGACAACCATTTAATTCGCTTAAAACGGCCCTTTTGTCGGCAAGGGCCGGACAATTACGACAGATCTGAGCCTCTAAACACAGTGCCTCAAATAACTCGCTCGTCGACCGATCCATATTCCAATTATCGTCGACTCTGCCTGCCGAACGCAAAAGGCCGCTGCGAAACGGACCCGAAGTTGGAATTCGATTTGACTTACCGCAATCGTACCGTATTTTTGCTACAATACATCTATCCTATAGTAATTTTTTCAAATCATGATGAGCCAAGTAACTGAACAGATCGTTTTGGATTCTCTCGCGCAAATAGTCGATCCCGATCTCAAAAAAGATATCGTCAAACTCGGGTTTGTAAGAGACCTAAAGATCGATGCGGGTGATGTGTCCTTAAGAATAGTGCTAACGACGCCCGCTTGCCCTGTTAAGGAGCAAATGGAGGCACAGGCGATAGATATCATTCGATCGCTTGAAGGTGTCACTTCCGTCAAGGTCACAATGGATGCAGAGGTTCCGCAGGGACGCGGGATCGCAAATAATGTTGCGATTCCGGGCGTCAAGAACATCATCGCCGTCTCAAGCGGTAAAGGCGGCGTCGGAAAATCGACCGTTGCTGTGAATGTGGCGATCGCGCTGGCCGCCGATGGCGCAAAGGTTGGCATTATGGACGCCGACGTTTACGGGCCGAACGTGCCGATGATGCTCGGAACGGGCTATGATCAGCCCGAGATCTCTGGGGGAAAATTGATCCCGATCGAGGCGCACGGAATAAAAATGATCTCGATGGCGGTCCTTGTTCCGCCCGATAAACCAATGATCCTTCGCGGGCCGATGCTGCACGGCGTCGTTCGACAATTCCTGACGGATGTAAATTGGGGCGAGCTTGACTATTTAATCGTTGACATGCCTCCCGGAACCGGCGACGTACAGCTTTCGCTTGCTCAGCTTGTGCCCGTTCAAGGTGCCGTACTGGTTACGACCCCGCAGGAAGTTTCGCTTTCGGACGTCCGACGCGCGGTTAAAATGTTCGAGCAAGTCAATATTCCGATCCTCGGGATCATTGAAAATATGTCGTACTTTATTGCACCGGATACCGGAACGAAATACGAGATCTTTGGAAAGGGCGGAGGCACGAAACTCGCTGCCGAATATGACCTGAACTTTCTCGGAGAGGTGCCGATGGGTTTAGAAGTTCGCGAGGGCGGTGACAACGGAATTCCAGTCGTAGTATCATTCCCCGACTCGCCGCAATCCGCCGCTTTCAGAAGGGTGGCCGAAGAAGTAGCCAGACAGATATCGATCGAGGCAATGAAGCCGGAGCTGGTGATCATGAGTCGAGCCCGGTCTTAGTTGCGTTGATCTTACAGGAGCTAAATGACCCATGACCAGAACTAAAGTCTTTGCCTCGATCGCCGGCGGACTGCTCGCCGGAGTTATTTCGAGCATTCCGATAATTGGATGGCTATGGTTCATTTGGGCGATCCTCGGCGGCTTGCTCGCCGTATTCCTTCTGTATCGCAAAGTCGGTGGGTCGATCGAGATCGTAGACGGTCTGATCCTTGGCGGCGCGGCAGGACTGATCGGCGCGGTCGTTAACTTGATCGGTGTTTTGGTGTTTGCCGCTGTCGGAGCCGCTTTCTCGGCTTTGATGCAGACCGGATCGAAGGATTTCTTTGCAACTTTTGTCACCGCGTTCATGTTCGGTCTGATCAATGTTGCCATCAATATTATTTGGAGCGTTTTGATATTTATTTTGGCGCTGCTTTCGGGTTTGACCCTCTCGGCGATACTGCGGTCAACGAACTCTCGTCCAAACCCGCAACCCGTGAATCCTTTCGACACACCGGGATTCAAATAACACGGCGAGTTGCTTCCAACGGGAAAGCTTGTTTTTTCATCAAATTATCAGTTACTATTTAAAACTGAGATTTAGGGTCGGACTTATCCGGTATTTATTATCATTTAGGAGAATTAAAAGAAGATGTCAGCAGTTGCAGCACCATCGGTTGAGTTAACGGTTACAGATAGCGCGATCGCGGAGATAAAGAAATTTTTAGCCGGCGAAGAGGATCTGCCGGAAACAGCCGGTTTACGTGTTCGTGTTGTGCCGGGCGGATGTTCGGGGTTTCAGTACAGCCTGAATATCGAGGAAGAATCGAAGCAGGGCGATTTTGTTCTTGAAAAGGCAGACATTAAGTTGTTTGTTGATATGTTCTCGGGTCAGTATTTGAATGGCATTACGATCGATCATACGACGAACATGATGGGTTCGGGCTTTACTTTCGAGAACCCGAATGCGACCGGCGGCTGCGGTTGCGGCACTTCATTTTCGGCCTAA
>JBDTMQ010000171.1:0-7533 GCA_039934155.1 Acidobacteriota bacterium
CAAACCGGAACAGTTGACTCTCGACGACGCTGAACGCGGCGAACTTCTGGAAGTGATCAACGAGGAAACCGATCGGCTCAACACCTTCGTCGAATCGATGGTCGAACTCGCCCAAATACAATCGGGACAACGCCAGTTCCGACGCAGGGGCGTCTTACCGGAAGAGATAATCGTCGCCGCCGCACGCCGGGCGAAAGCGATCAAATCGACCCATAAACTAGCGTCGAAGATCGAACCCGGTTTGCCGAAAGTGTCGGTCGATCCGCGTGCACTTGCCGAGGCTGTGTTCAACCTGTTACAGAACTCTGCCAGCCACTCACCCGCGGGCAGTACGATAATGATAAGCGCTGAGAAGGCGGACGGCGGTGTACGCTTCGCCGTCGAAGACGAGGGCACGGGTATTCCCGAAGACGAGCGCGAAGCGGTTTTCGAACGATTTCACAGGTCGAATGGTTCTGTTCATGGTCTCGGCATGGGCCTCGCGATAGTGCGCGGCATCGTCGAGGGTCACGGAGGCAGGATCTGGATCGAATCAGGTAAAAAAGGAGCACGTCTGGTGTTTGACCTGCCGGCTGCAACCGATGAGTGAAAAGAAAACGATCTTGTTAGTAGACGACGACTCGCAAATACTGCGGGTACTGCGACATATTCTAAGTGCGCGGGATTACGCTGTCAGGACGGCCGAGAACGGAGCGGCCGCGATGGAGGTTTTCGAGGAAACAAGGCCCGACCTTGTTCTCACTGACCTTCAGATGCCGGAGGTCGATGGCAGCGAATTGTGCCGACGCTTACGCCTCATCTCAGACGTCCCTATCATCGTCCTTTCAGTCCGCGACTCGGAAGACGACATAGTGGCCGCACTCGACGCCGGTGCGGATGATTACATCACCAAACCCTTCGGCACCAATGAACTTCTCGCCCGCATACGATCCGCGCTGCGCCGAACGCCGGTGAAAGCCGTCGACATTATCGAGGCGGGCGAGTTTCGCATTCATGTTTCCGCTCACGAGGCTCTGTTCCGGGGTTTACCGCTTCGCCTTACGCCGAAGGAATTTGACCTTCTCACCTGTTTCGTTGCTCATCACGACCGCATCCTCACGCACGCCTTTCTTCTGCAAAGGGTCTGGGGAACGTATTACACCGATCAGTCGGACGCACTTCGCGTACTCGTCGGCTCGCTCCGTAAAAAGATCGAGGCCGACACCGCAAATCCGCAATACCTCATCACCGAACCCTGGATCGGATACCGTTTGGTCACGCCCGCTTCTTTATAACTTTTTTACGTCCTTTTTACACCGCTCTTATTTCACCGGATCTAACATTTAGCTCATATGCGGCGGCTGTTTCGACGCCGCCGCAGTGAGGCAAAATGTTAACAAAAGCAGCTTTAAACGCGGAACGAAAGATCGCCGTCAGTGGATTCGCGTGCGCGTGGATGCGGCTCGCGGCATCGGTTTCCCTGGCTATGGGAGCCGTACTTTTCGTCACCTCACTGATTATCTCGGTGCTGGGTCTTATTGACGGTATCCCGCACGAAATTGCGGGAACTTTGATCCTCATCGCAGCTTTCATACTTTTTGGCCTTGGAGCGCACCTTCTGGATTGCCACGACCAACGACAGGCTCGGAAAGAGGAGTTTTGATGCGGTCGACATTGGTCTTGATTGTGTTGCTGATGGCGCACGGGTCCTACGCTCAGCAGACTGTCTTTAACGTGCCCCGGACAGAGGACCTCTCGCGTGGACAGGTTTGCGTCGAGCTCGATGCTGCGTTCCAACCTAAGGGACAGGCAGGGGCATGCGAAGGTGACCACATACTGGAGCTATTCGATCTCCAACTCTAACGCCTCATGGAAACCACTTTTTCCTTTTTGAATTGAGAATCGATCTGAACTGAAAACCTTGTAAAACAATATGTACGGAGCATCCATAAAACTTCAGAGAGACCGACGGTTCGACCTGTGGTCCAAAGCTAAACAGCTGGTCGTCGGCCGCGCGCTGCGAAGCGAACAGGCACAGCACGAACGCCTTAGCAAAAAGGTGGCGCTTGCCGTTTTTTCGTCTGACGCTCTTTCGTCGACCGCTTACGCCACGGAAGAGATCCTGCTCGTTCTCGCTGTTGCGGCTGCGTACGGGCAGGCTGGAGCATTCCGCCTGGTAATTCCGGTCTCGGTGGCGATCGCCTTGTTGTTGCTCATCGTAACGGTGAGTTACCGCCAAACGATCCGCGCATATCCAGCGGGAGGCGGCGCATACATCGTCGCTAAAGAAAACCTCGGAACGACGCCGGGACTGGTCGCCGGGGCGTCGCTGCTGGTCGACTATGTATTGACGGTTTCAGTTTCGATCGCGGCCGGCGTGGCGGCGATAACGTCAGCGGCACAGGGGACCCAGTGGGAATGGATCTCAGACCACAAAGTTTTTTTGGGCGTCGCATTTATCGCCTTAATAGCTATGGCTAATCTTCGCGGCGTTCGCGAATCTGGTTCGATGTTCGCCCTGCCCACGTATGTATTCCTCATTTCCTTCTTTTTGATGATCGGTTACGGTCTTTTCTATTATCTGTTTTACGGCGGTGAGGTGCCCGCACCGGCGGGTGAACAGGTCAAGATCGCCGAGGGCTACCTGCCACAGGCGTTGACCGTCTTTCTCGTTCTGGGAGCATTCTCCAACGGTTGTTCTGCACTGACCGGAGTGGAGGCGATCTCGAACGGAGTGCAGGCGTTCAAGTCTCCGGAGTCAAAGAACGCGTCGCGAACCCTCGTCGCGATGGCGGTACTGCTGGGCGTGATGTTCCTCGGCACAAGCGTTCTCGCATATTTGTTCGGCGTACACCCGCACGAGAATGAGACCGTGATCTCACAATTCGCCCGACACATTTTCAACGGCTCTCTCGGGTGGTTTTATTATGTGGTCCAGGCCGCAACGGCGGCGATCCTCATTCTGGCCGCAAACACGGCATTCGCTGATTTTCCGCGCCTCTCAAGTCTGCTGGCACGCGACCGGTTTCTCCCGCGACAGTTCGCCAACCGTGGGGACAAGCTCGTTTTTTCGAACGGCATCGTTATCCTCGCGGTTCTCGCGTCGGTTCTCGTCTTCGCATTCGCGGGCGACACCAGCCGTCTCATTCCGCTCTATGCCGTCGGTGTGTTCCTGTCATTCACGCTTTCCCAGTCGGGCATGGTCGTGCACTGGCTAACGGTCCGCTCGGGCAAACTTTACGATCCCGATTTACACGAAAGTCAGGTCGAGTCGGACACCGCTGTACCCGATCCGCACCTGGCGATGGAGCAGAGTAAGGCGCGGCGTTTCGCCGCCGATGACGACAATGAAGGCCGCAAGACATGGAAACGTTCTCTCGCGATCAATCTTGTCGGGGCGATAGCGACCGGTGTCGTACTGACGGTGTTTGTGATCACTAAGTTCATGCACGGTGCGTGGCTCGTCGTTGTCATGATCCCGCTGCTGGTCCTGCTTTTCCACGCGATTCACCGGCACTATGTCTCGGTCGCCCGCGAACTGTCCATCGACATGCTCGACGGTTTGAATGAGCCGGTCCAAAACACGGTGATCGTCCCTATCTCCGGCATTCATCGCGGAGTCATCAACGCCGTGATTTACGCCCGCTCTATATCGGACGGCTGCGTCACCGCTATTTACGTCGACACCGACGAAGAGGCGACCGGCAAACTAAAAGAACGCTGGGACAAACTCAACACGGGCGTAACGCTGACCATACTGCCGTCGCCGTATCGTGAGTTGACCCGGCCGATACTGCGATACGTCCGCCGCATCGAGAAAAAGAAAGATGGCACGATGATCACCGTGGTCATTCCGGAATTCGTCCCCGCCAGGTGGTGGCAGCACCTGCTGCACAATCAGAGCTCATTGCTTCTAAAGGGTGCGCTTCTGTTCCAGGAAGGTGTTGTTGTAGCCAACGTTCCCTACCATTTGAAAAACTAGGGATCGATAGCCGAAGCTCCTGGTGGATCATTTCGCCTGCATATTATCCGTAACCGCATTGTTGCATACTTGACATTATTGTTGCACAGATGCTACATTCGTTTCATGAAACTCGATCGTTTGAACATGCGACGGAATTGGGAAGAGTGTCCGAAGGAATCAGGAAATGATGCACGGTGGGGCGTGATGTATGCGACGCTAAACAGAGAGGGGCATATCAGGCTGAGCCGCGTCACACACGAGGCGATGGGTGCTCCTGATTCGTACCTATTGCTGTATGACCCCGACAATGAAATGATCGGACTCAAGCCGGCCCGGCTGGCCGTTCACAGGAACGCTTACCGGGCGATCGACCGCGGAAATTATGGCGGAAAACGGGTGAACGCATATCGTTTGTGCCGCGAGTTTTCGATAGATATAAGCGAAACGATGCGCTTTCACCGATGCGGGATAGACAAAACGGGTGTGCTGATACTCGACCTGAACGATGCTCAGCCTGTGCGGAAAAAGAAGGCGCTTACTAAATTTTGAATCGGACGCCTCTGGTATAGAAAGGGCGTTGCACACTATAATGTCGCATCTTTGAACCGGAGGACGATATGGGCGACAAGAACGAAGAGGAATTCGTCACAAAGGTAAAGTACCTGGTGCACACAAGGTTTGGCGGAAGCTATATAAAGGCATTCGAACACTATGCCATGCAGGGCAAGCCAAGCGGTTCGATCGGCCCCGATGAATTGGTGGCCCTGCTAAAAGATGCAGACATCGGCAACGCGTTGACACGAGGCACGTGGGCAAACGCCATTATCGAGCGTCTCGACCGCAATCGGAACGGACGTATCGAATACCCGGAACTCGAGATCTATATCGCAGCCCCCGACCGATCATGACCGAGACGTTTATTCGAGGCTTAAGGCTTTCAAGCCCAACTGCTTGTACATGTCGGTGAAGTTGAATTCGTTCCATGCCTCAGCGATCTTTCCGTCTCGGACGTGAAGGATCACAAGGCCGCCGAAATCGACAGGGTTATTCGTCGCCATTATGCCCAGCGAATCGCCCTGATGAGCGCCGGTAACGCGGCAGCGGGCAGCGATCTTGTCACCTTCGACGACGGTGTCGACGACCTCGACACGAAGGTCAGGATAGGCCTCGATAAGCTGACGCTGATACTCCTTGAACGCTTCGGGTCCGCGGATCGGCCCACCAGGCAAGCCGTGCCCGACGCCGTCAGCCGCAAGCATTTCGTCAACGGCGGCCTCACTCTTCTTGTTCCAGACCTCTTCGAACCAACGATGTGCGAATTCTGCGTTTGCCATAAAATTTGCCTCCGATGCGAGAGTGTGCAGCTTAAGCCGCGGCCTTTATGCCGAGAACTTCCGCTATGGCCTGGCCGATGTCGGCAGGCGATTCGACAACGCGGATGCCGGCTTCGGTCAATGCCTTCATTTTTTCGGCGGCTGTGCCTTTTCCGCCGGAGATTATTGCGCCCGCGTGGCCCATTCGGCGGCCCGGAGGTGCGGTCTGGCCGGCGATGAATGCGACGATCGGCTTGGTGACGTTGTCGCGTGAGTATTCGGCCGCGTCCTCTTCGGCAGTGCCGCCGATTTCGCCGATCATTACGATGGCGTCTGTCTCATCGTCGGCCTGGAAAAGCTTGAGCGCGTCGGTGTGGGTCGTTCCGATGATCGGGTCGCCGCCAATGCCGATCGCCGACGACTGGCCCAGACCGAGAGCGGTCAACTGGCCGACCGCTTCATAGGTTAGCGTGCCCGAACGCGAAACGACGCCGATGCGGCCCTCTTTATGGATGTGACCGGGCATAATGCCGATCTTGCACTTACCGGGCGAGATGATGCCGGGACAGTTCGGCCCGATAAGGCGGGTCTTTTTATCACGGAGGAACTCCTTTACCTTGACCATGTCTGCGACGGGAATGCCCTCAGTGATGCAGACAACCACAGGCACGCCAGCGTCGGCCGCCTCCATGATCGCATCAGCCGCAAAGGCAGGCGGCACGTAGATCACCGAGGCGTTAGCGCCGGTCTCATAAACGGCGTCGGCGACGGTATTAAAGACCGGGATCCTCTCGTGAACGGTACCGCCCTTGCCGGGCGTGACGCCGCCTACCACATTGGTTCCATACTCGACCATCTGGAGCGTGTGAAAAGTCCCTTCTTTACCTGTAATTCCCTGTACGATCAGCCGCGTGTCTTTATCGACTAAAACTGCCAAAGTGGTTCTCCTTTATGCGTTGAATTGATATTTGTTGATTATCCAAAGTTTGCGCCGAATTACAAAGGCGGCCGGTGAATTAGCCGAAAATGGCCCGGATATCGGGCCAGTCAATGTTTATTAGAATAGTTGTTAGCGCAAATAGCCTTTAACCTGTATCAAAGTAAACATTATTGCAAAAACTAAAATGTAGACAAACGAGTCCAACTCTGATACATTTCATTTAGGAGGTTTTCAAACCTTCATCCCCTGCAATCGGCCCTAAACCGGGCCAACTGTCTACTTAAACCTAACCAATCAATAGTCAACGTGAGGAATTTCACTAATGAACCATTCTTTTCGAAACACCTGTATTTCGCGCCTATTTTCATTAAGCCTGCTGCTGGCTGCTTTGTTTGCGGCATCGACGATGGTGAGCGGCCAAACGATAACGTTCGCACAGTTTTTTGAACTAAACGGCAGTCAAGACTTTTTCTGGACCAACAACGCCGGCGCCAACGGTAGTTTCGCCACGATACCCGGGGGTTCGCCGATCTATTTTACATACCAGAACATTGTGGGTCTCGATCCACAGCTTCAGGGAATCCAGTTAGCACATCTGACAATCACGACGACTTCGCTTCAGCCGGGGTCGCTGAACGGCAGTACGGTAACGCAGCCCTTCGATCAGGTCGCGACGGTCGAGATCACGCGAGATACGCCAACGACGCCCGACGTAGGCGGCGGCAATCACACGCTACTCCTGAGGGCAGTATTTACACCCGCCGCGAACACGCCCGGCCTTGTCGGCAGCAATGGCGGCAATTCAGCCACGCTTTCCGCTACTACCCCTGATCACTCGGTCACTTTCTCATCGCACTTCGTTACGTTTATCGCTACGACACAGCGTAATATGGCTCTAAGCTTTTCGTCAGTTACGCCAGGATTTTCGCTGGGCTTAGGCGGTTTCCTTCAGGACATGACAGCAGCCGGCTCAGGGACTTTTGCTTCGAATCCGGTTCCTACGGTCACGATCTCGACGGCAGCCGGTGTTTCAGTCGGCGGCCGCGTTTACGTCAAAGGCGGCGTTCCGCAGAGCAATACCTCTGTTACTTTGCAGACACAGGATGGCAGCATCCGCACGGCCCGCACCAGCAGTTTTGGCTTCTTCAGTTTTGACGATCTTACGGCCGGACAATCGGTCATCGTAAGCGTACGCTCAAAACGATTTGTGTATCAGCCAAGAGTTATTTCGCTCGACGACAATGCGGCCGACGTTAACTTTACGCCGGAACCGTAATTACGGTACACACCCTCAGGAAAATAAAAAACGGCTTTCGGGCCGTTTTTTTTTGCGATTA
>JBDTMQ010000172.1:0-3195 GCA_039934155.1 Acidobacteriota bacterium
ACTGGAACGTCTCGATCTCGACATTTTTGAATAGCTCGACGAGTTTTTGTGGAATGTGGACCAGTGCAGTGGTAGCGCGGCCCTTTACGCTTTCGCGCTCAAAAGCGATCTGTTCGTCGGCCGCGGCGGTCTCGTCCGCTTTTTTATACGTTATCTGTTCGGTCTTTACTTTAAGGCGGTCGCGGGTGTCGATCTGCACATTTCCAGCGAAATAAGCTGTGAAATTCTTCTCTTCTTCGGGAACATAGACCGCTTTCGCGGCAGTTATCTGATCGTAATTCCCTTCGGGCCCGAAAACCTGCAGATAGACGTTTTCGAGTTCCTGATGATTGTCTGTAAAGGTGATCGCCTTATCAGCTTTGATGTAATATTTTACAACGTTACCTTCGGTCTCGCGCCGCTCATACCCGTTTATCTCTGCTATTACATCTTTAGAAAGAGTGGTCGGGAAACCTTTCATTCGGAACTCGGGATTGTTGCGTGAACGGTAAAAACCAATAACGACCATCAGAACGGTCAGCACAAGTGCCCCGACCGCCGCTAACCGAAAATATTTCGGCAGGCTGGCGCGAAACTCGAAACGTTTCAACTGTTTTTTGTCAGTCTCAGGCACGTATGGAATTCTCTTCTCTTAGATCCTCGACGATCAGCTGAAGCCGGCTGCTTCCCTGCCAGACATTCTCCTCAGCCGTGTAAGCCAATTCGATGCAGGAACCTGCATCGAGCGTTCGCCCTGTTGATCGTTCTACGCCGTCCCACCAGACGGCCTCAAAGCGCTTTCCTCTTTCATCCGACAGTATCAGCTTCAGGTGTTTTTCTTTCATTACTCGCGGCGGGCCCGTAATAAAAAGGCCGCGGGTCATAAATACGGGACGCGGATTGCCGGCGCCGAAAGGCTCGAATTTAGCGATCTCGCGAACCATTTTCAGATCAAGCGTTTCGGTCGAGACACTGGCATCGATCAAAAGTTCGGGCGTCATGTCGAGATCAGCGAACGCCGCGGCAGCGTGCGCGTTCAGCTGTCGGCTAAGTTCATCGATATTCTCGCTTTTGATAGTCATGCCCGCGGCGGCGGCGTGTCCGCCGAACTGTTCGAAGAGTCCCGAGCACGATTCAAGCGCATCTAATAGGTGGTAATTGCCGACGCTTCGGCCGCTGCCGTGCGCGATGCCGTTCTCGATCGAAAACACGATCGTTGGACGCCCGAGTTTTTCGGCGACACGCGATGCTGCCAGACCTATTACGCCGCGGTGCCACTTTTCGCCCGTCACAACGATGAAACTTCGATCCTCGTCAGCTGCTTGAAACAAAGCGTCTGCCGTAACTTTTTGCTGCACTTGCTGCCGTTCACGGTTGCGGCTGTCGAGCATTTCGGCCAGCCGTCGCGCCTGAGAAAAATTCTCAGCCTCAAACAGCTCGATGACCGCGCGGCCCAGATCCATTCGACCCGCCGCGTTTATCCTTGGGCCGATCCTGAAGCCGATGTCCATGCTGGTCATTTCAGAATCGCAGCCCGCAGCTTCCATCAGCGCTCTGAGGCCGAAATTTTTCGTTCGGGGCACGTCTTTTAAGCCGATAGCGACGATCGCCCGATTTTCTCCGATCAGTTTCATTATGTCGGCAACGGTGCCGATCGCGGCGATCTTGAGAAACGCCGGGACCAGGTGGTCCTTGCCGCGTCGCCGCAGCAGCTCGTGCGCGAGTTTGAATGCGACACCGACGCCTGCCAGATTTTTGTCGGGATAACAGCAGCCCGGCTGATTTGGATTTACGACGGCGAAGGCATCTGGATTTCCGTTTACCGGATCTGAAAGATGATGGTCGGTAATGATCAGGTCGAACCCGTTCTCTTTTGCCCACCGGGCAGGCTCAAAACTTCTGATGCCGCAATCAACGGTGATGGCCAGCGAACAGCCGTCGAGACGAGCCTTCTCGAGCCCGGGAATATTGACCCCGTAGCCCTCGGAAAAGCGGTCGGGAATATGGAATGAAGTTGCACCGCCGAGTAGTTTCAGAGCGCTTCGCAAAAGGACGGTTCCTGTGGTTCCGTCGACGTCATAGTCGCCCCAGATCAGGATCTTTTCACCATCGCTTATCGCCTTTTCGATACGGTCGGCAGCTTCTGTCATGCCGAGCAAGAGCGACGGATCGTGAATGTGCTGTTGAGACGGATTGATAAATTGAGATGCTTTTTCCGGCGTTTCGAAACCCCTTGCGATAAGAAGCGCCGCCGCCAACTTCGAGACATTCAGCTCGGCAGCCAATGCCGCTGCAGCGTTATGATCATGCTTTCTGACTGTCCACTTCTTATACATCGATGCTTATTTGATGCGGATTACAGGCTCAGTTGTGGGCTCAAAATGCCGAACCACAAAAGCACGAGGATCGTCGCGCCGAGCAGGATCCGGTAAACGATAAAGATCGCCGTCGAGTTTCGCCGCAGAAAAGCCATCAAGAACCATATCGACAAATATCCTACGATCGCCGCCACTACCGTTCCGACGATAAGCGGCGTAAAACTCTCGGACGGGAGGATATGCCAGGCTTCCCTGAGCTCCAAAAGACCGCTGGCCGTGATCGCGGGTATCGACAGAAGGAAAGAAAAGCGCGCCGCTGTCTCACGAGTCTGGCCGGCGAGAAGGCCGCCGGTGATGGTCGAGCCGGATCGGCTCGCTCCGGGCATCAGCGCCAGCACCTGGGCAAATCCAACAATTACCGCGTCGAGGATGCCGAGATGTTTCATTTGCTTTCGCTGTTTGCCTACCAGCTCAGCAAAACCAAGAAGGAGGGCGACGACGATCAGCATTATCCCGATGATCCATAGATTCTTGGTTCCCTCGCCCTCGATGAGATCTTTGAACACAATACCGACAACGCCGATCGGGATCGAACCGATGATGATCAGCCATCCAAGCCATGCCTCCTCGGAAAGCCAGATCGGGCGAACGCCGTGCGTTCCCGAATACCGCATTCCCCGTTTTCTGGTTATCAGTGCCCAATGGTCACGCAGGAATGCGGTGGCAATGCTGATTATATCTGAGGCAAAATATACGAAGACCGCGGCCAAAGTTCCGAGCTGGATCACCGCCATTGTCGCCGTTATCTGGGCGGCGTTGCCGTCATAGAGATGTGTAAAACGGCTGACAAAAACCAGATGCGCTGTCGAACTGATAGGAATGAATTCGGTCAATCCCT
>JBDTMQ010000173.1:0-3314 GCA_039934155.1 Acidobacteriota bacterium
GAGCCGACAGCCGATGACGAATCTTACGGCAAGACATCGATCTATGAATTGGAATTGGAGGTTGACACGCACGGGGGTCAGTTGTATATCGAGCGCCGCGACGGACCCGACGGCGAACGGCTCGTGTGGTACACCGTTGAAGAAAGTACTGGCATCATTACACGCCGCGAACGCCGCGGCTTCGGAATTCATGCGTCAAAATTAGGCACCTCGGAATGGGTGTGACGCATCGGAACGCCGGTCGTGTGTTTGCCAAGAGTTCGGCCTCCGGCAGGGTGGAAAAGATCCTTTTGAAAGATAACCACACGTTCCGCGGACACTCCACGCAGGGCCAAAGTTCTGACGTCCGCTGCCGCGGACTCAGGAATAGATTCGAGCGGCGTTTGCGGACAAGAGTGTCCGCGGTCCGAAGGCCTGGTTCCCAGACCTCCACATGGTCTGCAATTGCACCGTCTGCTTTTATAAGTCGAAGCCTGAATGTATTACTCGAGCCCAAGTATAAAAATTTTCGAGTAAATTATAGTAGAGTAAAATCTTATGAAATTGATCTCGCGAGCAGGACTAACGGCATTGGCGGCAATTCTTTTTTTCAGCACGGCAGCCGGCCAAGGCGGTCCGCCGATGATCACCGATGACACGGGGACAGTCGAAAAAGGCCATTTTGAGATAAACACTGCATTTACGATGGAGCTTGGCGAGGACGGACGACTCTGGGGAACGCCGCTGATCGATTTTAATTACGGAACGTCGAAAAATACGCAGATAAAGATAGAGATCCCTTATCTGATCCTTCACAACAATGGTCAGTCCGGCGTGCACGGCCTCGGCAACACCAACATTGGTGTTAGATGGCGGTTTCGCGATGGCAATGAAAACGGACGACTTGCGCTTTCGGTGTATCCGCAGGTGGAATTCAACACTCCGGGATCGGCGGCCCGGCGTCGGGGAATTGTAGACAAAGGGCCGGAATTCTTGCTGCCGTTGCAATGGGAAATGCACTGGGGGAAAACGGGCGTTAATGGAGATGTTGGTTACCGTTTCAAACGCGGCGAGGACGAATTGATCTATGGCGTGCTGGTGGGACGCGAATTCGAGCATTTCGACCTCCTCGCCGAGGTACACGGCACCGGTGCAAGGCGTTTTTTGAACGATAGCGAGATCGTTTTTAACCTTGGAACCCGGATCACACTAACGAAGCACGCAACATGGATAATGTCGGCGGGCAGAAGTCTTCGACACGACCGAGATCCGAGCTTTATCGGTTACGCCGGCGTGCAATGGAGTTTTTGAGGACCTAATGTTTTCGGGCCTTCTTCTCAGCCGCCTTTTCCCTGGCTTCGTCTTCGGCGGTCTCTATCTGGTTGGTCAGGACAGCGCCGGTGAAAGCGTCGAGAGTAACCTCGTGGGTCTGTCCGTCGGCCGTTTTGATATCAAACGAGTAGATCATTTTGCCGTCTTCTTTTTCTCGCTCGGCGCTTTTGATCTTGCCCGGGACCTGAGAAGACGCGATCTCTTTGGCCTTTTTCATGCCGATGTATTTCTGTTGATATTGAGCTGGCGCGCCGATGGTAACGGCGACGGTAAGCGAAAGAATGAGTATTGCTTTTTTCATTTGAGTTACTCCAGCGAACAATTTGCTAGTGGGCCAGACCATTTTATCACCGGAAGAACCTGCGGTAAACTTCTTATATGCAGCGACAACAAATGACATTTAATGAGATAGGAAGATCATATGACGGATAACGCGGCGGGGGCTCAGACGAACGGTTCCGGATCAGACAACTGGGTGGCAAAAGTGCCCGAAGTAACGCTTGTTTTCTGGATCATTAAGATATTGTGCACCACTATCGGCGAGACCGGCGGCGACGCCTTCACGATGTCGTTCCTCGGCGAAACCACAAGCGAGGCAAGCCCGAACGGGTATCTGATCGGCACCGCCGTTTTTGGTGTCATTTTCGTCATCGCCGTAGTGATACAAATAAAGGCCAGCAAGTTCCATCCATTCCTTTACTGGTTCACGATCATCGCGACGACAACCGTCGGCACCACGCTGGCTGATTATCTGACGCGGTCAAACGGCCTCGGGTACACGGTCGGCTCATCACTTCTTCTCGTCTGCGTCGTTCTCTCACTGATCGTCTGGAAATTCTCGACCGGCAGCATCGATATCGCAACCGTGCGGACGGCCAAGACCGAGATGTTCTACTGGGTGACGATAATGTTTTCGCAAACGCTCGGAACGGCGCTTGGCGACTGGTTCGCGGATACGGCGGATTTCGGATACCTGGGTGCCGCGAGTGTTTTCGGAGCGGGGCTGCTGGTGCTTGCGCTGGTTTACTATTTCTCGACCGTTTCGCGGACGATCCTTTTCTGGATCGCTTTCATCCTGACCCGCCCGCTGGGCGCCGTGGTCGGTGATTTTCTCGACAAACCCTACGAGGATGGGGGCCTCGAGCTAAGCCGATATGTCGCGACCGCGATCCTGGTGGTATTGATCGCCGCAGCCATCCTGATCTTTTCGCAAAAACCTGCCGAAGAAGCGCACTGATCGAAAGAACCGGACGGCGATAAAAGGGGCGCTGAGGGACATCGGTCGCGTGCCTGCCGTGTTTTTGGATAGGATATTCCGCCGTCGCGAACGCTCGTTTACCAATGGCCCAAGCGATAGCGCAATACCGATTTCTTTGTTACGATCTTTTCATATGGAACAAGCAGCCGAATTTTCTAAAACGGCGGGAAAGGCCGGTGGTCTGGCAGCGATCATTGGAATGCTGGTCTTTTTCTCGGGTGTTTTTGGTATCACGCCGAGGACGGCCATCTTTGTCGGCATCGCCCTGATCTTAATTTCGCTTATCGCGTTTGCAGTTGAAGAACGCGGGTCAAGACCGTAGAACCGCCGCCAAAACACTGAGATCGAAGGACGGGTCGAGAAACACCTGCGCCTTTCTGGTTTTTTGACATTCAAAGCAAATACCGGCCGGTTTCGAATTTCGCCGGTGGTGCTCGGGTATTTATTCACCCAAACCAAACCACTCAAATTTCGCCAATGTCCGGCAGCCCGGGTAGGCGCCGCCAAGATCAAATGGAGAGCGGCGTCCGAAGGTGCGAGGAATTCGTTAGGCTCAGCGGTAAAGCCGAGCTCACCGCAGTTAGACCCGCCGAGGCGTTGAAAATCGAATGATCGCATTTCTGACCCCGAACTTCGGGCCCTGCTGATTCTTTCAAGTCCGTGAGATCATATTTCCGAAAACGGTTTCGCAAAGACTACCGGATAGGTCGCCGGAACCACGTGTTGTGTCAATTCACACACAGTG
>JBDTMQ010000174.1:0-3831 GCA_039934155.1 Acidobacteriota bacterium
TTATCGAGCACGACCGGAACATTTATTGTAAGTTTGCAACACTTCAATCCGCCGCCGGACGCGATCTTGCGCAGAAACACGGGCTTTCGGCAGCGATCATAGATGCTGATGAACAAACAGCCGAAAGCTCTGGAAAAGTGATCGATTCTGTGATCCTCATTGAGAACGGAAAAGCGTATACGCATTCCGAAGCGGCGGTCCGGATCGCCCAACACCTGACGGCGCCGTGGTCGTGGCTTCGATGGGTCAGGGTGGTGCCAAAATTTGTCCGCGACGCTGCGTATAAATTGTTTGCACGCCATCGCTACAAACTCTTCGGCCGAAAAGATGCCTGTATGATACCGACGCCGGATGTACGTGCCCGGTTTTTGTCATGAGCGGGCTGAAAATTACTCATGTGCTATTCGTTAAATACACTCGAATTCCGGCGTCTCTTAGAGATCGTCGCTGGCGGCGCGCAGACGCCGATGGGCCAGGGCCGAATTCTCGAGCTAGAGCCGTTGTCCGGCCGCGCCGAACTTGAGAACGAACTCGCTGCCGTCAGCGAAATGATCTTTTTGAATGAAGAGCGACAGATCTCGTTCTCATTCAGCGGTTTGGATGAGATCGACGACGCGATCGCTGTTCTCGGTATTAGGTCGGCAAGCCTGAACGCCGGATCGCTGCGTGAGGTTGCGGCTCTTGTCGGGCGGGCACTTTTTGTAAGATCGACGCTTCAGCCTGAAAGCGAGTCGGTCCCGCATCTGTGGCGTTCGATCGAACCGCTTCCCAACGTTTTGCTTGGTTCCATCCAAAAAATAAATCGTCTAATCCTACCCGGCGGCGAGATAGACGATTCGGCGTCGCCCGAGCTCGGCCGCATCAGACGAGAGATCGCTGCCCAGCGAAACCGCCTGACACGCTCGCTCGAATCATTGATGCGCGGTGCGGGCGATGCGATACAGGACGCGATCGTAACCATTCGCAACGACCGTTTTGTCATTCCCGTAAAATCGGATTTTCGCGGAAAGATCGCCGGAGTAGCTCACGGTTTCTCATCGTCGGGCGCCACTGTTTTTATGGAACCGCTCGATGCGATCGATGCCAACAACGAGCTGCAAAACATACGAAGTGCCGAAGAACGCGAGATCGCACGGATATTATCATGCCTGACCGAGGAGCTTCGCGAACACCTGCCGGCGATAAAGACCGCCGTCGAGGCCGTTATCAAACTTGACGTGGTCAAAGCAAAGGTCGAATTTGCCAGAAAATTCAAGGCGGTCGTGCCTGAAATATCCGAGGATGACACGCTGGAGCTCACCGAAGCTCGTCACCCGGTGCTCGAAGAAACTCTTAAAAACGTCGGGACTAGCGGAGACGAGACGTCGCCCGAGATCATCCCCAATTCGTTCTCTTTAACGCGTGAAAGCCCGGTTATGATCATTTCGGGTGCGAACGCCGGTGGAAAGACCGTCGTTTTGAAAACGGCGGGATTATTAAGCCTGATGGCCGTGTCGGGACTTCCTGTAACGGCCAAACAGGCGAGGATACCCTTTTATCGTTCGGTGCTCGCCGATATTGGCGATCATCAGTCGCTGGCGGCTAACCTTTCTACCTTTTCCTCGCATATGTCGAATATTGCCGGGATGATCAACGAATGCGTTTCTCCGTCTCTCGTTTTGTTGGACGAGGTCGGGACGGGCACCGACCCGGATGAAGGGTCGGCCCTTGGCGTTGCGATCGTCGATCATTTTCGGCGAAAATGCAGCGCGCAGGTTATCGCTTCGACACATTACCGCGGACTTAAGATTTACGCTGCCAACGACCCAAACGTGATCAATGCGTCGGTCGAGTTTGACGAAAAGACCCTACAGCCTACTTACCGCTTGCTCATTGGCCTGGCCGGCGCGTCATCCGGGATCGAGATCGCCCGTCGATTCGGCATTTCGTCCGAGGTGATCGAAGAATCCAGGCACAATCTAGACAGCTCGGCACATGAAGCCGCGGCATTTCTGCAAAAGCTTCAGTCCGAAACCAAGCTGGCGGGAGATCTGAGGATCGCGCTCGAGGAAGAACGCGATGCCGTCGCCATGAAATATGCTTCGCTCGAGATCGAAGCAGGAAAACGGGAAAAACAGCGGCAAAAGGAATTTGAACATGAGCTTGCCAAAACGGTCGAAGATTTTGACCGGCAGTCAAAATCGTTCGTTAGATCACTAGAGGACAAGGCTTTAAAGAACCGATTGGAAAAAGAGAGAACGGCCCGAAAGGCAGAATTGAATCGTTCGGTACTGGCAAAGGCCGTCCGCTCAGGACCTGCAGGTTCCGGCGTCGATGTCAACGGTGCTGAAGAGCATACGGTCATCAGCAAACCACTCACTATCGGTTCGCATGTGATCACCTCATTCGGCAGCAGAGGCGTCATCGAAAAGCTTGATAAGGATTCGGCCGAAGTTCTCGTCGGCGGAATGCGGCTGCGTGAAAAGGTCGCAAATCTGCAGCACGTGGCCGTCCTCCCTCCGAATATCGGCAAGGGTCGTTCGCCGGTTTCGTCCGGTCTATCAAAGCCCATCGACTCGCCGGACGCGGCTGCCGAACTCAACCTTATCGGTAAAACTACGGCCGAGGCCGACTACGAGCTCGACCGCTTCATCGACGAGGCTTACATGGGGTCGGTGCCTCGCGTCCGAATCATACATGGCTTCGGCACCGGCGCTTTGAAAAATTTTGTGCACCATTTTCTTAAGAACCACGACCTCGTCGAACGTTTTGCCTTCGCCCCATCCGACCAGGGCGGAAACGGTGCGACGATCGCGGAATTAAAGGTTTAGTTCGCAAATTCAGCTTTCTATCGGCCAGCTAATCGTGCTCTACGACCAATTTTTTATTGACGAACTGCGGGACCGTGCCGATCTGGTGCGGGTGATCGAGCCGTATGCACCGCTCAAGAAAAAGGGTGCGAACTGGATGGCGTGCTGTCCGTTTCACCAGGAAAAGACGCCTTCGTTTTCGGTAAACCCCGCGAAAGGGTTGTACAAATGTTTCGGTTGCGGCAAAGGCGGAAATGTCTTTACGTTCCTGATCGAAATGGAGGGATTGAGTTTCCCCGAGGCGATCGAACGCGTCGCCGAGATCGCGGGCGTTTCGCTGCCGGAACCGGTCGACGACAAACAATACGTCCAGGTAATTGCCTTGAATGTTAAAGCCCTCGAATTCTGGGAATCGGAGCTGAAAAAAAAGAATGCCAAGGCAAAAGCTGCCCGCGTATATCTTGATTCCCGCGGTATTTCACCCGAAACTCAAAAGGCTTTCCGGATCGGGTATTCGCCTGACTCGTGGGACGCTCTTCTGACAAAACTCAGGGAAACCGGCGCTTCCGATGAGCTGATCGAACAAAGCGGCTTGGTGTCGGTAAACGAAGAAAAGAATCGTGTATTCGACCGTTTCCGCGGGCGAATAATGTTTCCGGTGCTTGATGCCAGCGGAGATCCTGTTGCTTTTGGAGCTCGAGCGATGGGCAGTGATGAGCCGAAGTATCTGAATTCGCCTGAGACGCCGGCCTACACAAAGGGCGAGCACCTTTACGGTCTGTTTCAGGCCCGTGCCGACATCCGTGCAAAGCACTTTGCGATCCTGGTCGAGGGCTATCTCGATCTGATCGCCCTTTATCAATTCGGCATCAAAAACACTGCGGCGAGTCTAGGCACGGCCTTTACGCCGCAGCAGTCAAAACTTTTAAGCCGTCATACGAAGCGGATCGTCATCAATTATGACGGCGACGATGCCGGCCTGAAAGCTGCACGCCGAGCGATCGAGATCCTTTTAACAGACGATTTCGAGATAAAGGTGTTG
>JBDTMQ010000175.1:0-7086 GCA_039934155.1 Acidobacteriota bacterium
GGCGATCCGACGAGTGGTTTTCGCTCGTCTTATTCACACGCAAACGAAACTGCCGAAGCAGGCTATTACAAAGTAAAACTCGATGATGACAACATCCTAGCCGAAATGACCACGACCACGCGCGTCGGCTTTCATCAATACACATTTCCGACGGCAAGTGATGATGCCCACATTATTCTCGACCTGATGCACGGCATTTACAATTACGACGACAAGAACGTGTGGACATTCCTACGGGTCGAGAATGACCACACTGTTGTCGGATACCGCCAAACGAACGGCTGGGCTCGTACCAGGACCGTTTATTTTGCGATGCAGTTTTCAAAGAGCTTCAAGTCATATGGGTTCAAAAATTTTGGTAAGGAAGACTATAAGGGATTCTGGCGAAAATTCGATCAAACAAAGAATTTTCCCGAATTTGCCGGGAAACAGGTGCGAGCCTATTTTGATTTTAATACGTCGGCTAATGAAAAGATCCAGGTCAAATTCGCGTTGTCGCCGGTATCAACCCAGGGCGCCGTCGCGAATCTTAAAGCCGAGCTGGCGGATTGGAATTTCGATCGCGTAAAACGCGAGGCACAGGCCTCTTGGAATCGCGAGCTCGGTAAAATATCCGTAACCGGCATCGACGACAGCGGATTGGTCAATTTCTACACCGCTTTGTATCACACATTTCTCTCGCCGACCGTTTATATGGACGTCGACGGACGTTATAAAGGCCTCGACCAGAACGTGCACAGTGCGATGCAGATGCCGGCTTCTGCAACGGGCTTTACCAACTACACGACCTTCTCGCTGTGGGATACATACCGGGCACTTCACCCGCTGCTCAATATCATCCAGCCCGGGCGTAACCGCGACATGATCCGTTCGATGACCGCGCATTACGACCAGAGCGTACATAAAATGCTGCCGGTCTGGTCGCACTACGCCAACGAGAATTGGTGCATGATCGGTTACCACAGCGTCTCGGTCATCGCGGATGCGATCGTCACAGGCAATCTGACCGGTGCGGAAGCAAACCGAGCGCTCGACGCAATGGTGAAGACCGCACAGACGAAGTATTACGATGGACTGGAATTTTACATGACCGGCGGATACGTCCCCGAGGATAAAAACTCGTCCTCAGTATCAAAGACACTCGAATATGCATACGACGATTGGGCGATCGCCCAGGCCGCAAAAAAGTTGGGACGCAATGACATTAGCGGACAGTTCATTAAACGTTCAAATAACTGGAAAAACGTTTACGACGCGACTACAGGCTTCATGCGGCCCAGGATGACTGACGGAAAGTTTGCCGCAAAAGCTGACCCGCTAAAAACCGAAGGCCAGGGCTTCATCGAAGGCAACGCCTGGAACTACAGTCTCTACGTCCCGCACGACCCTGATGGCCTGATCAAGGCCATGGGCGGCAAGCAGAAATTTGCTGCGCACCTCGACGAACTCTTTACAATGCACCTGCCCGACGAGTTCTTCGCCGAAACTGAAGACATCACTCGCGAAGGCATAATCGGCGGATACATCCACGGCAACGAACCGGCTCACCATGTCGCATATTTATACAACTGGACGGACCAACCCTGGAAGACGCAGGAGCGAGTTCGGATGATCCTGGATCACCAGTACCACCCGACTCCGGACGGCCTCGGCGGCAACGACGATTGCGGACAGATGTCGGCCTGGTATATTTTCTCGGCGCTCGGGTTTTATCCGGTCGCGCCGGCTTCAGGCCGATATGAGTTGGGCAGCCCGGCTGTCAAAACGGCCGCGATAAAGTTCGAGAACCGCAGATCATTGATGATCAAGGCGATCGATCAGTCGAGAACGAACGTTTATGTCGACCGGATAACCCTGAACGGGCGTGATCTCGATCGAACGTACATAACATACAAAGAGATCACGGCCGGCGGAACTCTCGCATTTTATATGACGGGCAAAGCAAAGAAAGATCGGACATTGCGGGCTTCTATATCAGAATGAATCGGTAAGCGGCCAAAGTGACAAGGAAAGCCAGCAGCAGGACCGCACCGATGATCTGATAGCGTGAGAATCTCATAAAGGGGTCGAGGAAACAAAGGTCTAATTCTTGTCAAAGAGTAGCGCCGGATTTATTTTGAACTGCAGCATTTTTGCCGTCTCACGACCGCCGTCACCTCCCTTTCTCTGCATTGTTATTCGGCCTATCCGAAGGTTGCCGTTGCGGGTGATCTCGACAGGTCCGCCGCTGAAAAATTCGATAGCATGATCGATCCGGCGTAAGATCCAACGCGGTTTATCGGTACTCTTTAACGCGACCATTATCCAATCGGCGTCAAACTCGCCGTCGCCCCGAAACAGGTCGCTCACGATAACGTCACGATTGGCTTTAAAGAAATCCAGTATCCGTTTCTGATCTTCGGTGTCTAGTTCGTTCAGGTACATTCGACCCGGAACCTTCGAACTTCTGATCGGTTTGGATTCACCGACAAAAAGTTTTAGTGATTCGACCACTTCCGCCGGCATTTTCCACATTATTGCATAATGGGCGAGCCAGCGTTTGTCGATCTGGTTAAATCCGTTATTGCTGCTGACAAGCTTGATCGATATGCCTTCGCGAGCGACAGAATCGGCAGTTGTGATCTTGACCTCAACGTCGGCCTTTTCACCATGCGGCTTCGATGCGAGCACCTCTTTGATCCCGGAAGTCTTATAGCCCATGAATGCGAGCCACGTCTGAGCATCGGTATCCGTCCGCCAATTATTGAACTTGCCCGCGATCTCAGTCTCGTTACGAAAACCATTTTTCGCCGTCAGCGATCCCGTCTCAGCCTTGGCCGAACGCGGCGTAGCCTGTGCATCGGCGAATAAGATCGCCCCCAAAGAGACCAGAAACAGGATAATGGCTTTTCGCATTCACGATATGATAATACCGTCGGCGGCACCGGCAAAATGCGCATCGATGCTGCGTCAAATTGTATCGGACATCCGTAACTCTTGGGATGTTTTGGAGGATCTCATGGCAAACGTGAATTATACGGTTCCCGGATTGATCGTGCCTGTCAGGCAGCCAAGTTCGATGGCATGCTGGGCGGCGATGTTTACGATGATGTATTCATGGAAGAACCAGGTCTCGATCAGTATCGAGAACGCGGTCGCACAGCTTGGGCCGCGATATGCCGACTGCTACGCGCGCAACAGCGGCCTTCCGATCGAAGAGAACCGTAATCTTGCAAATGCGGCCGGTCTCTCGGCCGAATCTTTAATGAATCCGTCTGTTGACGGTTGGGTCCAGATGCTACAGTATCACGGCCTGCTGTGGACAAGTTACGGCTGGCAGGTCTTTGATGCAGCGGGATTGGTCGAGACGCGTGCCGGCCGTCATATCATTATTATCTACGGAATGGTTGGTGATGGCTCCGGCACCGGGACAAAAGTAAAATACGTGGATCCGTCAGATGGCGCCTTCCACGAAATGACCCTCGATTCTTTTGTACGGCAGCACGAAACGGGCTTTACCATGCGACCGCTTTCTGATACTCAGCTCGGCCAGTTCTCTCAGATCATGCATTACTAAAAAAGGATCGAAAAGGCGGGAATCTAATAAGCCTTTGAAAGTTCGACACCCGTATAGTAATGCTTGATTATGGCGTCAAACTTGACGCCCATTTTTGCCAGACCGTAGGCGCCGTATTGACACATGCCCACGCCGTGCCCCCAGCCTCGGCCGGTAAAATTGTAACTTGTCACCTGATTGCCTGAGTATCGCTTATTTATCACAAACAGCTGTTCACGAAGCCGCAGTGCCGAGCGGATTTGGCCGCCTTTTAAGATCTTGACGCCATTCGAGCCGACTATCTCAAGCTCGACAGCCCGCCGCGAGTATCCCTGTTTTTTCACGTTCACGTCGTACAGAGTACCGATACCGCGTACGTATCTTGATAGGCGGGACTGAACGGCACCGGCGCCTAGCGTAACGCTCCAATTTGTGAAGGGAGACATATTTTCAGCCGAGGTCGGTAATTCGGTCGGCTTGATCTCAAGATAAAAAACCTGGCCGTTCGAATCAGTTTGATAGTTGACCGTCTCGCCCCCGACGAGCGCCGCTTCGCGCACAGGATAGAGCTCGCTGCCGAACTGCCGGAAAAGGAATACATCGGGCCGAACGCGAAGCGCCCTTTCTGTGCGGCCGCTGCGAAGCACCAACCTGCCGTCGACCGTGGCTTTTGTCGTCGCGGTTTGAAGCGTCGGCATCCACTTTCGCTTTTCGTAGATCTGCCTTATAAGCCGCAGCAGACTGCCTCTCGAAAATCCGCGATTCGGCTGCATAGTCATATCCGGCCGCAGCGTGAAATACCCGTCGCGGAGCAGCATTGCAAGTTCAGCCCGCCGTTCTTTTGGGATCTCGGCCGCATCATCAAAGGACAAATAATAATTGAGATCAGAATCGGTAAGCAGTGTGTCTGGCATCTCGGGATTGTAAAGGAATCCAGAAATTATTCTCGCTAATTCGATTGGTTTCGACGTGTCCTTGGTCACGTTCGGAAATGTTTTTCCGAACTTCATCGCCAGCTGATTGAGCCAATTAGACAACTCGCCCTCCGTCGGTTCCTCATCAAACCAATCGTCGGTCAGTTGTGACGCCGTCAGCGAAAAGCCATTAACTGCCAGCAGAGACATCAACCTCACAAGCTCTAAATTCCCTTCCGATCGGATCTTGGCGGGCTGGCGCACGGTTTTGATCAGAAACGGTTCAAAATGCCGATGGCCCTCTAACGAGCACTCGACACCGCGCAGATAAGGCTCGGCCTTATCAAAAATATTTTCTGAGTTTTCGGTCCGTCCGCCACACGTGGAAGTGAAATAGGCCATGATCGGTTTGCCGTCATAAGTTGCTATCAGCCCTCGAGTTTCATTGACCGCTTGCGTTCCCATTTTCGTCTCGATCGAAACGCCTTTGTAAACCTGCGACCAAACCGTGGGCACCATGTCGAATCCCTGCTTGCCATATCCGTTGATATTCGCGACGGCATAGGTTCGGGCCGCGACCGCCTGTGCCTTTTGCGCTTCCAGCTGCGGCAGGCTTAGTTCAGCAGGGACAACTCCCAGCAGATAATCTTCGAGCGGCACGACATTTACGACGGTCAAACTGCCTTTCGAATTCACGAAAACCTCGATCCGGCCCCGATACGATTTGCCGTTCAGTTTTACAGGATTTCTGTGCGAGTCGAAGGAGCCGAAAGAAACCGATTTTAAAGATGAATACCTGGCGGGTTCTGCAGGACCACTGACGATTACTTCGCGAAGTCCCGGGTTGACGACATCGGGGCCGATCAGCTGTGTGTCACCAGTCGTCCTTATCAAACTTCGGACCTCTGACTTTCCGGAGGTCCTGAGCTGTCGTGACAGCGCGATAGCATCCTCTGACGGGATCAGCTTTTTCTCGGCGATCAAAACGACGTCGGCAAAGCCTTTTTCAGCGAGCGCGGCTTTGAATGCATCGGCTTCCTCGACGGAATCCAGCATTCCGCCGATCCAGACCTTCCAAGTATTAGTGTCGGGATCGACGCTTACTATTGCCGATTCGTCGGTTGCTTCGCGAACGTCTTTGGCGATCGCATCCGCCTCGGCCGCTGTCGGCAGTCCCTGGATCTCAAATCTGTACTGTTCGACCTCGGGCGGGCGATATGCACGTGCCGTGACCGTGACCCGATCGGTCGTTAAAAACCGGCTCGGCTCGTCCGGACTTGCCGCCACAAGCTGAGTATCGCCGGTCGTGATGCTGACCGAACTTGAGTTCGTTGAAAGGCCGATCCTGATAAGAGGCTCGGCCGGAAGGCGATAATAAGTGGGGTTCATGGCCGCCGCCGCAGTGGCGGCGACAGATGCCGTGATGAAGCCGATCAAGATGCGAAAGAACATACCACGCTATTTTACTTTTCATTGCCTAAAATTGAAATCGAAATTTTCCGGGCTGTTCCGGTCGGGCCCCTGACTTGTGCCAACCACACGCTGACATTAGACTCGTTCGTATGAGCTTAATGGACGATATAACCAGAGATCTTACAGACGCGATGAAGGCAAAAGAAGCCGAAACTCTTTCTACCTTAAGAATGGTAAAGGCCAATTTTATGAACCGGAAGATCGAAAAGGGCGGCGAACTGACCGACGATGAGATGATCAAGGCGCTTCAGAGCCTGGTCAAACAGCGGCGTGATTCGATCCAACAATACGAATCGGCCGGACGGACCGAGCTTGCTCAAAAAGAAGCAGCCGAGATCGCCGTCATCGAGAAATATCTGCCGCGCGCCGCGACTGCTGATGAGATCGAGAAAGCTGTCAGTGAGGCCGTCGCCGAGTCAGGTGCCGCATCGCTGAAAGAGATGGGCACGGTGATGAAGGCCGCGCTAGCAAAACTCGGCGGCATGTCTGCCGATGGGAAAATTGTCAGCGAGATCGTGAGGTCAAAGTTGAGTTAGATGGGCTGGTTCCGGCAAAAACAAAAGGAACGCGGCCATCGGGCCTTGGCACGTCAGCTTGCCTATCAGGAACAAAAGGCCCTGCAGCTTGGCGGCTCGGACGAATTGCGGCATTCGATCTTTCTGCGTGCCCAAGCGATCAGGCAAAAGCTTTGTCTGGTGAGGCCCATCTCGGCCGACGATCGAATTCTCGAGGTCGGCAGTGGAGCCCACGGCCTGATATTCGGATTTGGCAGCGAAAAAGGCGTCGGTATCGACCCGCTCGCGGTCGAATATAAGAGTCTGTTTCCGGGTTGACAGGCTAATGCCGCGGCCGCTGCGTCTATCGGTGAAGAATTGCCGTTTGCAGACGCCGCATTCGATGTTGTCCTAAGCGACAATGTTATCGACCACGCCGAACGCCCGGTCGAGATCCTCGACGAAATGATTCGCGTTCTCAAGCCCGGCGGCCTGCTCTTCTTTACTGTAAACATCCATCATCCAGTATATGAACTCATCTCAAAGGCTCATGGTCTGTGGAACGCGGCCGGGATAAAACTCGAGCTATCGGCCTTCGCGGACCACACAGTACATTTCAGCGAATCAGTGATCAGGCGTGAATTCGGCAAACGGGCCATATCAGCCGTGT
>JBDTMQ010000176.1:0-2754 GCA_039934155.1 Acidobacteriota bacterium
ATATTCTCATAAAGGATATTGTCGTCCGCGTCCTTGTATTCGTAAACCGCATCGATCATCTTCGGAGCATTAGCATCCTTCGGAGCCATATGCGAGCCGTTCCCGTTCAATCGAACAATCGGCGTGAATGGTCCATCTGGAAATAAATCACGCATCTCTAGGCCAATTGCGTTCAAGATCGAATCGGTCGAGCATCCCGTAAAGCATTTCAAAAGTATCTTTCCGCCGGAGCCTTCCGAGATCGAAAGGCTTGGCGATTTGTCTTCGTGAGCCGGACAGAGGGCATTAAAGCCCTTGCCCGTTTTCTTCACTTTCGTGAGCCGAGAAACGAGATCGCTTATTGTCATCAATAAGCCCCCCTTGCCTTCGCCCGTTCCGCCGTTGCCGGTTGCTCGCGGATCACGTATTCAGCCCGTTGCTGGCATCGCTGGCAATATCCATCGATCGCGAATCTCATATAGTCCGAGCCGCAATGTTGACATTGAACCGAACGCGGAAACGGGTTATACTTCGCATTGAAAAGCCGCCGTTGATTATCCGTCAACCGATTTTCATTTGAGCCGATCCCGCGAAGGTCGGCTTTCTCATTTCTACCCATTTGCGTTGTCCCCCTTGCCTTTGGCGTTCGCGGCCTTCCAGCTTCGCGGTTGGCAAAAGTGAGCTTCCAGGTCTTCGGGTTTGTAACAGACAAACGCCCCGAGCCGAACAAACGGCAAACCCTTTTTCCTAGCCCGAATCAGCGTTGCTTTGCTCATCGGCCATTGATCCAAAACATCCTTTTCGCGTATGTACTTCGTCAGAGTCATTTAGAATTTCGATCCTTCCTTTGGGTTAGTCTTGACGTTCCGCGTAAAAGCAAGAACGGCATTGGCAATCTCTGCCAACACCGTCCATTTTGGTCCGATTCCTAACCGTCCGTTTTGCGAAAAACTAATATAGTTTTCCGCAATTTTTTCTCATTGCAGGCCAATTCATTTGGTGTTTGGTAAGCAGCCTATGAAACTTTGCCTTTGCCGCCTCTGTGGAAAGCTTTGGAAACATTCGCGAAGCAATCGAATCTTGGGTAAGTCTTACTTTGTCCTGTTTCGCTTCGGCAAACGCATCCGAGAGCATCTTATGAAATTCCCTCTTGTCGTTTTCTACCTCTTCGGCGGTTTGCGGGTTTCGCCCCGATTCAATCCTTTCAAATTCCGTTATCGTAATGCCGTCTGTTACGGTCGAGTTTACTGGCCGCTCCCTTTTGAGCTTCAACAGATTGGAAAAGCGTTCCCGACAATTCGCAAGCAGTTTATCGAAGGCATCCTTTCGCCGTTTTCTATCCGGCTCAAAGCTACGGTAGATCGCCCAAAACAATTCATAGATTCCGTAAGCTAAATTCCTTCCTACTCGTGATTGAAAATCAATCGTAGTCTTAATTGCATCGCGAGCGTCGATCCCTTGAAATGGAAAACTGAAATACGTTGAGTGTCCCCTTTGAGCAATCTCAAGATACGTCTTGCCGCTATGATCGCAGGTGACTCTTACATCAAACTCAATTTGAAATTCCGCTAGAAGTGCTTTGGTTTTCTTCCAATCGAGCAAGGCATTGCCTTCACATTCTCCGTAGCTCAATTCTCTGCCAATGGTAACACCCGCTCCGTCCGGAATCGGGTGAAACAACTTGCCGTCCAGCTTTTCCAATTTCGCCGGATCAACTTTGCTAGGATCAAAACTCACTTCCCGTTTTGAAACCTTCGGCTTGGTTCTTGCCATCCGTGAACCTCTCTGGGAGTCCTAACTCTGATAAAGGTTCAACCGTCGCACCGTCAGAGAATCGGCGTTGTCCACTTCGGTAGCTATTCCGAAGCGTAAGACGGTTGAAGGTTGATTATTCGATAGTATCAGGCCAATGATTAGCCCGCGCGTCATTGGCCGCGTTTATCTTCGCCGTTGCGTCCTGGACAACCGCCGCGTTGTCGGTTGACGTGTAATGCCGTTGCGTCGTTTCGAGCCGCGAATGTCCGGCCAACTCCGCCGCGATGCCGATAGACACTCCGCCCGTCTGCAAGCGGGTTACAAAGGTTCGCCTAAGATCGTGAAACGTCAAACCCTCAATTCCGGCAACCCTTAGCGCCGTTGCCCAAGATCGTTTGAAGTCATTGAAAGGAAAAATCTTGCCGTCCGTTCCGAAGTTCGGAAGTGCCAAAAGTTCTGCTATTGTCCTTTTTGTCATTGGTACGGATCGCTTTTTTTGCGTCTTGGTATGCGTTCCGAGAATCCTGATAATGTCCGCGTCGAAATCGATGTCTTGCCATTCCAGCGTTAGAATTTCGCCGCGCCGCATTCCTGAATCCAAGCCAAGCAGAATCATCGCTTTCAAATGCGGATTATTTGCGTCTATTGCCGCCGTGAGCGTCTTTCCCTTGCGTTTGTACTCAATGGTTCGCCTTTTCGCGCAGGACGCTAAGAGTCGCATTTCTTCGGCATCCGTGAGCGTCCGCGTTTTGGCGGTTTCCGCGTCGGCGTCGATAGCTTTCGAGCCTTTGGTTACATTCTTGGCAGTCAGTCCGGCATCGTGAGCCTCAATCAGCAAATGCTTCAGGATCGCAAGGCCGCGATTCGCGGTTGAGATCTTCACCGGATTGCGTTCATTCGCTTCCCGTTTGCCCTTTTCGCCGCGTCGATCGCCTTGCTCCAATCGCCAAACCTTGTAGCGGTCCAAATCATACTTCGTAAACTTCGCAAGCGGTTTGTCGCCAAAGCATTCCGTCAACT
>JBDTMQ010000177.1:0-1699 GCA_039934155.1 Acidobacteriota bacterium
ACTCACCATGGATCGGTATGAGAAATCTGGGCCGAGCGGTCTCGACCATGATCTTGATGTCTTCCTGTGACGCGTGGCCGGAAACGTGAACCAAACGTCTCTTTTCTTCGATGATATTGGCTCCGCGTTTATAGAGGTGTCCGATCAGCCGACTGATACTTTTTTCGTTGCCGGGAATTATGCGTGCCGACAACACCACTGTATCGCCCTTGTCTATATTGAGGCCCTTATACGTTGAGGTTGCCATAGTCCAAAGCGCGGCCCGGCTTTCGCCCTGGGAACCGGTCACCAGATAACATATCTCGTCGTCGTTCAGAGTGCGGGATTCCGACAAAGAAATCTTCATCCCGTCGCCGATCTTCAAGAGTCCCAGCTCTTCGGCGATCTCAACGTTCTTTTGCATTGATCGGCCAAGGACGCAGACGCTGCGGCCGTATTCGCGAGCCAGATCAAAGATGATCTGTATGCGGTGAAGCGAGGACGAAAAAGTCGCAACGATAAGCCTGCCGGTCGTTTCTTCGAATATTTCGCGAAATGCGGGGATCACGGCCTGCTCCGATGGCGTCCGCCCCGGAACCGTAGCATTTGTCGAATCTGCCAGCAGTGCAAGCACGCCTTCGTCGCCGTATCTGGTCAAAGACTTGAGATCGTAAGGCTCGCCGATCACCGGCGTGTCGTCGATCTTATAATCGCCGGTATGAATAAGCGTGCCTATCGGCGTTTTGATAGCAAGCGAAAAGCAGTCGACGAGCGAATGCGAGGCGTGGATGAACTCGACCGAGAAATGCCCGACGTTGATCGTGTCGCCGGCCTCAACGCGATGAAGCAGTACCTCGTCAAGCATCCGGAATTCCTCGAGCCGCTTTTCAGCTAACGCTAATGTAAAACGCGAACCATACACCGGTAAATTGAACTTTTTAAGGATGTACGCTAGCGCGCCAACATGGTCTTCGTGTCCGTGGGTCAGGATCAGAGCCGTCAGGTCGTCCCTGTATTCTTCGAGAAAATCGAAATTTGGGATCGAAATGTCGACACCAAACGGCGTTTCTTCGGGAAAACCCATGCCAGCGTCGACGAGTATCATTTCGTCGCCATAACGAATACCCATGCAGTTCATTCCGAATTCGCCGATCCCGCCGAGAGGTATTATTTCAATTTTATCCACTTATTGATCGCCCCAAACTTCCCTAAACTCAATGCATAAAACAATAAGTATAACACGCTCTGGCTGAACGATGACCTCCGTAATTATTCGGTAATTTCCTTTTCGGCGAGCGAAGCATCGAGACGCTTCCAATCGTCGAGACTGAGCGATTCGGCACGGCGGGTAGGATCGATGCCGGCGGAAACAATAAGTTCACGAGCATCCGGAAATTCCGATCTGAGGTTATTGAACAGCGTTTTTCGCTTTTGTAAAAAAGCGGTGCTGACCAATCGTCGAAACCGCTCGAAGTTGTCCGGGCCAGGGCAGGACCGCATCGATACGACCGAGCTCCAAACTTTGGGCGCGGGGCGAAACGCAGCAGGCGGAACGTCGAACAACCTCTCAGTGTGCATGTAAGCCTCTGTAATAACCGTTAAAAACCCTCTGTCGGAATTTCCCGGTTCTGCGGTGATGCGGTCGACCACCTCACGCTGAAACATAAGGACACAATTGGAAAAAACCGGGCCCTGCTCAATGAGCCGCTGCAGCACTGCC